>CAYYGI010000175.1:1959-3569 GCA_964471085.1 uncultured Acidimicrobiaceae bacterium | reverse complement strand
GCGAACCGTTCACGAGCGCATCGGTGTAAGCCATGCCTGGCTGGGGGCAACCGAGTGAACCGTCCGGCCACACAACTTCCTCGTAGGAGACCCAGTCGATCACGTCAATTGACACACCAAGGTGTGCAGCGAGGTCAGCCGTCGCGACCTCTACTCCGGGCGGCATCTCTCCACCGGGTACGACGCTGTCTCGGTCGTCAGCGGCTGGGGGTGTCTCTCCACCGGGTGGCAGCGCATCGCCCGAATCGCCGAGTCCGCTCGTTGCAGCGCCGCTCTCGTCAGCTACCGCTCCCTCGCCACTGTTCCCAGGAGCATCGAGATCCCCAGCGCTCGCACATGCGGAGAGCATCAATACTGCCGCAGCTCCCAGAATGATCATCTTCCTCATATCCCTCTCTCTTTCGAGTCAATACTACGACGCACCGCGATCTCTCTCGGGTTCCCTCTCCAACAAGAAACCCTACTCCACGAGCACCACTGTGAACCCTCCGAGGCCTGCCGGGTCGAGGAGCGCCTCGATAGCGATGCGCTCGGAGCGCGCCGCAAGCTGCGCCATAATCTCACCTTCACGAGCAGACACCGCCTCATTCCCCCTCGCGTCCTCAATGAGCCCACTCACTCCCTGCATCATGAGAAAATCTCTCTGGCTCATCACGTGCACCTCGCTCCCGGCGCGACCGATCGCTCTCGTGACACCGTCTACGTTCACATCAACTGTGATATCGACCTCACCTGGGTATTGGAGCCAGTCGTGTCCAGTGCGCTGCCTCCTATATGAGCGGATCAGCGACTCCATGCTCCGGACGGCAAGCTCTTCGGAGGGGGCGGCATAGTCAATGAGGCAGAGCAAGACCCTCCCGAAGCGTTTGAAGAGCGCACTGATCCACTCATCCACGATGAGTTGGACGGTCACAGCCGTTCCCACGGGCAGACTCCCAAAGACCTCGTCGCACCACTCGCTGACCTCTCGGCGGGCCGGGAGTTCAACAAGGGTCAGCTCTCCCGCGTCTGTACCTACCCCTATCTCCCTCCAGCCGGTGGTGGTGCTACGAGCAAGAGCGACGGGCATGTTGTCGAGAACCTCGTTCGCAACGATGACGGCATCAACACCTGCGGGGATCTCATCGAGCGTTGCTGCTACGGTGACCGTTGGATGCTCCTTCGCAATACGAGAACGCGCCGCTCGAGATGACTCAACGGCATAGACATCACCAAACGCAGTGCCGGTCTCGGCTATGAGGGGGCCAAGCAGTGACCCCGAACCAGCGCCTACCTCGATCAGGATGGGGAGCGCTCCCCCCTCCGGCGGGACCTCAACACCCACTTCTCTTCCAAGAGAGCTCTGCTTTGCCCACCTGCCGATAAGCACGCCGAACCACGCCGAGATCTCGGGACTCGTGACGAAGTCACCATTCTCGCCAGAGCGGAGAGGCCCAGCGGAGAAGAACCCTTCGTCAGGGTCATACAGACAAGCCGCCATGTACTCGTCGAAGGGGAGCGGTCCCCCCTCAACAATTTGCTCTAGGAGGCGTTTCTTCAAAGGCAGGGTCTTCACAAGGTGAGTGTAGTTTCACTCCTCGCCCCCGGGCTCTCGACTGCGTGAGTACATC
>CAYYGI010000175.1:0-1859 GCA_964471085.1 uncultured Acidimicrobiaceae bacterium | reverse complement strand
CCCCCGGGCTCTCGACTGCGTGAGTACATCTCTGGCCAGCTAACGGCGAAAACACTCACTCCCCAATGCAGGAGTTCGCAGCCGTCAGTAGGCTGGGTCTGTTGAATCCCGATACCAAAGGATGTGCGAGGTGCGCCAAACCGTTCACGAATTCGTGGAGGACGTGGTTGCAAAGTCGGTTGCTCAGTACGAGTTCCATCAGGCAGTCCAGGAAGTGTTCGAACCTGTGTGGCCAATCTTTGAGCGCCACCCCGAGTTGCTTGAGGCTCGAATCCCGCACCGCATGGTGGAGGCTGAACGGATCATCATCTTCCGAGTCCCGTGGGTCGACGATTCCGGTACGGTACAAGTGAATCGAGGCTTCCGTGTCGAGATGAGCAGTGCTATAGGCCCCTACAAGGGTGGGCTGCGGTTTCATCCATCTGTCAACCTCGGAATCCTCAAGTTTCTCGGCTTCGAGCAGGTCTACAAGAATGCTCTCACGACGCTTCCTCTCGGTGGAGGCAAAGGGGGTGCCGACTTCGACCCGAAAGGCAGGAGCGAGAACGAGGTCATGCGCTTCTGCCAGTCTTTCATGAGCGAGCTCTTCCGCCACATCGGGCTCCGCACAGACATCCCCGCAGGCGATATTGGTGTCGGTGAACGAGAGATCGGTTTTCTCTTCGGTCAGTACAAGAAACTCTCCAACGAGTTCAGTGGGGTACTCACAGGGAAAAGGCCGGAGTGGGGGGGGAGCCACATCCGGCCTGAGGCCACAGGTTATGGGACTGTTTACTTCGCTGAGGAGATGCTGCGGGCCAAAGGTGACACCATCTACGGAAAGAAGGTGCTCGTATCAGGATCGGGGAACGTCTCCCAATATGCAGTCGAGAATCTCAACCGCCTCGGTGGCACAGCGGTGACACTCTCAGACTCAGGCGGGTTCATCCACGACCCAGACGGTATCGATTCGGAGAAACTTGCCTGGGTGATGGAGCTAAAGAACGAGCGGCGCGGCCGTATCAGCGAGTATGCCGAACACTTCGGAGTTCAGTACTACCCAGATCAGCGGCCATGGGGGGTTGAGGGTGCCGATATTGCGCTGCCATGTGCGACTGAGAATGAGCTCGACACCGAGGACGCCAAGCAGTTAGTCGCCAACGGTATCCGAGTGGTCGCCGAAGGCGCCAACATGCCGACAGAGCCGGACGCGACGAAGGTGCTCATCGACAGTGGTGTGCTCTTCGGTCCAGGGAAAGCGGCCAACGCAGGGGGTGTTGCGGTGAGTGGCCTTGAGATGGCTCAGAACGCGTCGTTTACGTCATGGACACGCGAGGAAGTCGACGCGAAGCTCCTCAATATCATGAGTTCGATTCACCGCACCTGCCTTGAGACGGCACAGGAGTATGACAACCCGGACAACTACGTGGTCGGGGCGAACATTGCTGGATTCCGCAAGGTTGCAGCAGCAATGATGGACCAGGGCGTCGTATGAGGAAAGCACTGTAAGGAGGTTCGGCAATGGCAAGAACAGCAAAAGTAATTGGCTACTTCGATGGAACCGACCCCGCTCTCCTCACCAATCTCGTCTGCGACGGGTATGACACGCTGCCGATCTCGAATGGGTTCGACAACCACGGGATGCACCTGCGCATCATCAACAACGAGAACCGGGTCGATGTTCTGATCGGCTACGTCCACAAAATTTACTCACCCGAAGGAAGCACACCGCAGGGCGCAGTCACGTATCAGGATGTTTTTCATGTGTGCCGCACGTTCAATATCCCGCTCCTGCTTCTTGTAGCTCACGATCTGCGCGAGAAGGCGCGGACGCTCTTCGACGACATACCAGTGAGTGTGCGTTTCGTTGATCCCTCCGA
>CAYYGI010000174.1:0-3580 GCA_964471085.1 uncultured Acidimicrobiaceae bacterium | reverse complement strand
GCCTTGACCCCCGCAGGGTAATCCTCTGGTAGAGCCGGTGCTAACTCGTCGGGTACCGCTTTCTCGCTCGCTTCTGCAGCGGTCGCTTCGAGGTCGCGGAGCTCCATGTAGACCTCCTCGGTCGGGGGAGCGTCGTCATTGTTGAATTCTGGGGTCTCAGGGTGCATCTCTGTCCTCGTAGCGTTCCTTAGACAGTAGCACTACTCCCCATTATTGTCGCGTCAAAGAAGAAGAGAGACAGGGTCGAACATGCGTTCGACTACCATGTGGGGATGTCTCGATACGCTGAACTGCACTGTCATACGAACTTCTCTCTCCTTGATGGAGCGTCGTGGGCAGGGGAACTTGTGGCATGTGCAGCAGAGCTCGGCTACAAGGCCCTCGCTGTTACGGACCATGACGGGTTTCGTGGGGTGGTCCAGGTGCATGCGCACGCATCGAAGATCGGGCTCCCCGTTGTGTACGGAACCGAAGTAGGGATGTCTCGCGGCCACACTGATCGCGGCCACACTGAGCGCAGCGAACGCTCCGTGGCCGACGTTATGGCACCCGTCAGCAGGGAGACTCCGTTGACGGGATCTGACGACCTAACCCGTCGCGGGCATATCAGGAAGATGCACGGCACCAAACTTCTCAAACGTGAGCTGACAGATCATCTTGTGCTCCTTGCCCCTGATCCGGCAGGCTACGGGGCTATCGGGCGATTTGTCACGCGTGGTCAGTTCCGGGGAGAGAAGGATGCCCCGAGGTACTCGTATGGTGACCTCGCTGAGGCTGTCTCTGAGGGAGGCATTTACGCTCTGTCAGGATGCAGGCAGGGAGCGGTCCCGCGTGCGTGCGAGAACGGAGATCTCGTGGGTGCTCTCGAAGCGGCAGCGAGACTGAGGGATCTCTTCGGGGATCACTTCTATCTCGAACTGATGCATCACGGCATGCCGGGGGATGACAGGCGCAACGACATGCTTGCAGAAGTCGGCATGCGCCTCGGTATTCTCACTGTGGCTACAAACAACGTTCATTATGCACACCGCCGCGATGCTGACTTGTCGGAAGTGCTCGCAGCTATCTCGGGCCGGAGGAACCTCGATGAAGCAGATGGGTTCCGGCCTGCCACTGATCTCATGTATCTTCGCGCGCCTGACGAGATGGCTGAGCAATTCGCTCGGTACCCGGGTGCGGTTGAACGAGCGGCTGATCTCGGGGAGGCACTTGCTTTCGATCTGGACCTGCTAGCCCCCGAACTCCCAGATTTTCCGTTGCCGGGGTCATTCACCACAGAGGATGAGTACCTCGGTGACCTCGTCTATACAGGCGCAACAGAGGTGTACCCGGGGAGTGAGGACGGTATTGAGCCCGCTGCGCGAAGACGCCTTGAACACGAGCTCGGTGTCATCAAAGATCTAGGGTTCGCAGGATACTTTCTCGTCGCGTGGGACATCGTGCAATTCGCACGCTCACGAGGCATTTACTGCCAGATCAGAGGATCAGGGGCAGACTCTGTGGTGTGCCGTTCCATCAACCTCACACGTGTTGATCCTCTCCGTCTCGGGCTCCCTTTCGAACGCTTCTTATCCCACGAACGTGAGAGACCTCCCGACATTGACATTGATTTTGAGGCAGAACGTCGCGAAGAAGTCATCCAGTACTGCTATCGACGTTACGGGAGAGAGCGCGCAGCCATGGTCGCCAACGTCATCACCTACCGGGCACGCTCCGTGCTCCAGGACGTAGGGAAGGCTTTCGGGTTGACGAGCTCCCAGGTGAGTGGGCTCACCAAGTACGTCGACTCCCGAGACCCGAAGGTCCTCAGGGACGTTCTTGATCTCCCAGGGGGACTCACTGCTGAGCACATCTATAGCGTGTGCAACCGCCTTGATGGCTTCCCGCGGCATCTCGGTATTCACTCTGGGGGAATGGTCGTAGCACGCACTCCCCTCTGGGCGATGGTGCCGATGGAGTGGGGGAGGATGCAGGATCGTTCGGTTATCCAGTGGGATAAGACAGATGCAGCAGCAATGGGGATCGTCAAGTTCGATCTCCTCTCCCTGGGTGCTCTCAACGCGCTGCACCTCTCAGTTGATCTCATTGCTGACGTGCACGGCATTGATATTGATCTCGCGACGATTCCCCAGGAACCACTCGTATACGAGATGCTTAGCCGAGCGGATACAGTCGGGGTGTTTCAGGTGGAGTCGAGAGCTCAGATGGCGACTCTCCCAAAGATGAAGCCGCGCACGTTCTACGATCTCGCAATAGAGGTTGCCCTGATCCGCCCTGGTCCTATCCAGGGCCACTCCGTGCACCCGTATCTTCGGAGGCGGAGCGGAGAGGAGCCTGTGCGCTATATGCACCCGGCTGTTGAACCGATCCTCGCAAAGACCCTTGGTGTCCCCCTCTTCCAGGAGCAGCTCATGGAGATAGCGCGGGTCTGCGCTGGGTTTACCCCAGGCCAGTCCGACAGGCTCCGCCAGGCTATGACTCACAAGCGCTCTACAGCGGAGATGGAGAAGCTCAGAGATGAGGTATATGAGGGGATGGCAGCCAAGGGGATCAAGGGTGTGCCTGCCGATGAGTTGTGGGAGAAGTTACAGGGGTTTGCTTCCTTCGGCTTCCCCGAGTCGCACGCTGTCTCATTCGCATACATCGTGTATGCGGCGTCCTGGCTCAAGTATCACTGGCCGACAGAGTTCTTTGCCGGGTTACTCAACGCACAGCCGATGGGCTTCTACTCTCCGAACTCGCTTGTTGCCGATGCAAGTCACCACGGGGTCACCCTCCTGCCTCCCGACGTGAACTACTCGGCTTATGACTGCACGGTGGAACCCTATGAGGCAGATCAGGAGGGCCACGCGGAGTATCTTGGTTTGGCCTGGAGACGGGGCATGGGGGCAGTGGATGACCCCCTCCGCCAACCGGTAGCTCTCAGGTTGGGTCTGAGATATGTGCGGAACCTTGGGGAGAGGGAGATCATCCGCATCGAGGCCGCTCGCATCATCGGGGGTGTCTTCTCTACTCCGGAAGACTTTGCTGGGCGAACAGGATTATCCCTTGGGGCTTACGAGGGTCTTGCTACAGCCGGAGCGATGGGGTCCGTTGGGCTTGGACGGCGTGACGGCGTGTGGGTGTCCGGATTGCTCGGGGAGCTCGGGCCTGACCGCCTTGCCCTGGAGGACCGCTCGATGGCACCGATCCTGCCTGTGATGAACGCGAGTGAGGAGATGCAGGCGGACCTGTGGTCTACAGGGATCTCACTTCGCCATCCGGTCTCTTTCATGAGAGAGCGCCTCGATGCCCAGGGAGTGATCACTATTGCCGAGTCTCTGGCGCTCAGGAGCAATCACTCCAAAGTCAGAGTTGCTGGGGTGGTCACCCATCGGCAGCGCCCGGAGACCGCGAACGGTGTGCGATTCATCAACCTTGAGGACGAGACCGGGATCATGAACATTGTGATGATGCCCGGTGTGTGGGACGCAAACTATGAGATAGCTAGGAAAGCGATCGGCATCGTAGTTGAAGGGGTGCTCGAATACCAAGACGGTGTGACGAACCTCGTTGCACGGAGGCTCACCTCTTGGCCAGC
>CAYYGI010000173.1:0-3666 GCA_964471085.1 uncultured Acidimicrobiaceae bacterium | reverse complement strand
ACGTCGCGATTGGTGTTCGTAGCGGCTTCATCGTTGAGGAGCGCTCCAATCAATCCCACTGCAAGCTTCGGGTTGAACCAGGTTGCTTTGTGTGGCAGTCGTCTCCCCTCGAGGGCCTCTGCCACGAGGAGGTCCGAAGAGATAGGCCCCATGATTGCTGCTGCGGCAGCTCCCCGTGAGATCTCGTGAATAGCATCGCTTTCGCGGGTTGCAACACCCGCGATGGAGAGTCCGAGTATCCCAGCGATGTGGTCCTCAAGCACGGCGGCGCTCACATCTGCATCGAAGTGTGGCACCATGAGCCAAGCATCCTGATGAGTGATGATTGCAACAGCCCCACTTGGAACCTCGCTGCCTGGAGTAAAGGTGCGCACATCGAAGCGGTCCGTTGAGCGAGAACGATCGGGAATGGGGCCTGCGAGCACTCGATGCTGTGGCGCTACTCTGAGTCCTGGATTCTTCGCGTTGACGGCAATCATGAGGCCGAGCGGTCGGGTGTCGGTGTTCCGGGCGTGTTGGAGAATCGCTTGTACTCGGTGATGGCCATCCGCGACGACGAAGATTGGCCCCTGGTCGTGTGGAGGCCACTGCACCTCATCGACGTGGAGCGCATGCACGCTGTGGGTCTCATCGCGGTAGGTGACCGATCGCAGCAGTCTGCCTTCTGCGAAGGTCGGTTCCTCACCGCATGCTTGGATGAGCATGATCGGTTCAAGGAGTGCTCCGGCTCGTTCGAGATCAGCTAACCGTGCTGCAACTTCAGATGCTGTAGTTGATTCATGGGGGAGAATCGGCGTCTCAGAGAGGTCCAGCAACCCCACCAGTCCTGTGAACTCGGCAGCCCCTTGGCGTGCAATGATGTACCTGGCGAACACGGCTTCACCGCCCCGGTGCATTCTTCCATCATCAACCCATCGCCGAGTACGATCGTCTGCTGGTTGAAAGGCACCCGGTGTATCTGGTGCGAAGAGATGATCAACGCTTGCAGGGGTACTGTTGCTACCACCGCGGTCTGTTGATAGTCGAGACGGTTCTCCGTACAAGGCTGCAACAGAATCTGGATAGAACACGGGATGAAAAGGGATGAACATGGTGAGCCAAGATGCTAACGCAGAGCGGAGAGCGAGAGGCACGATCGTCTTCGACCTCGATGGAGTCATCTATGTGGGCAGTAAACCTATTCCGGGGGCTTCAGAGGCGATCAGGGATCTTGCCGGGCATGGTTGGCAGCTTCTCTTTGCAACGAACAACTCCAGCAAGACCTCTGCCTCAGTTGCGCGGTTACTCTCGGAGCAGACTCGAGTGGCTGTCAATCAGGCATCCGTTGTCACATCGGGGACAGCCGTAGCCACACACGTTGTTGCGAAGGGCTACCAGACTGCTTTCGTGCTCGGTCCCCCGGAGCTGAGCTCAACGATCCAGGATGCAGGTGTGTCAATTGCTTCACACGATGGTGCCCCCGACGTTGTGGTTGTTGGTCTCGACAGATCGTTGACATACTCCAAGATTGACCACGCCGCGGCCGCGATCCGGAGGGGAGCTGCTTTCGTTGCGAGCAACCTCGATGCAACGATCCCAACGCCCAACGGAGAGGCACCGGGAGCAGGGACGATCGTGGCAGCAGTAGCAGAAGCCTCAGGAGTCGTCCCCATCGCGTGCGGGAAACCGCACCAAGTAATGCTGGACCTCGTCACAAGCAAGATTGAGACACCTCACGTGTGGATGATTGGAGACAGGCCAGACACTGATATAGCATTCGCTCATCGTGGTGGTTGGCGCTCCGTCCTCACCCTCTCGGGTGTGACAAAGAACCCGGAGGGGCTTCCTGGGCACCTCACCCCAGACCACGTTCTTCCCTCGATTGCCAGCCTCCTCGATCTCCTCGAGAAGGAGTTTGCAAGAATCACCGCAGATGAGGGAGAATGACACCATGAACGAATCGAGAGAACCTGAAGTGATTGAAGATGAAGCGGTCACATCCGAGACGCTTCGAAGCATCGATCCTGTCGATGCTCCCGATGTTGTGGAAGGGCTCGCGTCGAGCTTGCAGAAGGAGCTCGACCAGGCGGGTCCCCCCAAGGACTCGAGTGAGCGGGAGCGTCTCTGAGTAGGCGGAGGCTCGACGCTGAACTTCTCCGCCGCAAGCTCGTCGAGAGCCGCTCGGAGGCTCAGCGCGCGATTAGCGCTGGACTTGTAAGGGTTGAGAACCACCCCCAGCCCAAGGCATCGACGCTTGTGGATTCCTCTGATGCGGTTCATCTCATTGCAAAGCCAGACCGGTTTGTGAGCAGAGCCGGCCAGAAGCTCGAAGCAGCACTTGAGGCGTTCAACGTCGATGTCGAGGGAGTGCAAGCCATCGACGTTGGGGCTTCCACAGGAGGGTTCACAGACTGCCTCCTCTCGCGGGGAGCGGCATCCGTGACCGCTCTTGACGTCGGGTACGGACAGATGCACTGGCGTATCCGCACCGATGTGCGAGTGCGCGTCATTGAACGCACGAACATTCGTACCGCCGATCTCGCTGCTCTCGGGGCACCCTTCGAGCTCGTAGTCGTTGACCTCTCCTTCATCTCGCTGCGCACGGTGCGCGAGCAGCTCGCCGAAGTGGGATCGCGCGACGCAACATGGATCTTTCTCATCAAACCCCAATTCGAGGCTGGCCGAGAACGTATTGACAGAGGTGGCATTGTTCGCGACGGCACCGTGCGCCTTGCAGTCATCTCCGATGTGATTGCGTCATTTGATGCCCTCGGCTTGGGGTGTGCCGGACTCATCGAATCACCGGTCACGGGAGCCAGAGGGAATGTCGAGTATCTCGCTATCTTCAAGCGTGGGAGCGGTGCTGTCATCCCGGAAACCATTGAAGCAGCCCTCGACGGAACGGTGCCATGAATCGAGTGAGATTGGTCGTCCGAGACGACAAGCCGAGTGCTACGGAGATCGCGGTGCGCTTCACAGCGCTCCTCTCGGAGCGGGGCGTTACGACGGAGAACGGAACGAGCGACGCTGTAGTAGCGATCGGGGGTGACGGCACAGTCCTGAAAGCCGCTGCAATAGCGATGAAGGCCGGAATCCCGATCTGTGGTGTGAACGTCGGTCGGGTCGGTTACCTCGCAGAATTCGCTCAGAGCGAGATCGTTGATCTTGCTGATGCAATCAGCTCCGACACGATCGGCACGCGTCACCACAACACGGTCTCGGTGGTGGTCGACGACCTCGAAGCATCTGCGATCAACGACATCGTTGTTGAGAAGGTTGTTAGCCAGCGCGTCATCGAGGTAGCTGTTGAAGTTGACGGGAGAACGCTTGCAACGTATCGCACGGACGGGATGATTGTGGCATCCTCTCTCGGTTCGACTGCATACTCCCTCTCGGCTGGAGGGCCGATCGTCGATCCTCGTCTTGAGGCCTTGGTGCTGACTCCTATGGCACCCCACAGCCTCCTTACGCGAGCTATCGTCCTTGCTCCAGACGCCGTCGTCACGCTGAGGGTTGTTGGTGAGCGACCAGCGCGTGTCAATGTCGATGGGAGGGAGTTGTGCGCAGTCTCTCCCGATGGTGTGATCACGATTCGCCGCGGACCGGCAACCGTTGAATTCTTGACACTCGACCGTCACCCTTTCCCTCAAGCTGTGCGCGAACACTTCGGCCTTGACCATGCCTAAA
>CAYYGI010000172.1:1874-3687 GCA_964471085.1 uncultured Acidimicrobiaceae bacterium | reverse complement strand
CTTAGTGGAGATAGAGAGACGGTGCGCCACCTGCTTGTACTGGTAGCCGCGGGCGATCTGGCGTAGAACCTCCTGCTCGCGTGGGGTGAGTTGGTCTAGCTCGGGGTCCTCCTCAATGTGCACAGCCTTGGAGAATGCTTCAAGGACGAATCCCGCGAGGGAGGGGGAGAAGACAGCATCGCCGAAGTCCACCCTGCGGATCGCATCGGCAAGATCACCCGGAGAGATCGACTTCGTGACGTACCCCCGACACCCTGCCCGGATCATCACGATGACGTCCTCGGGGGCGTCAGAGACGGAGAGCGCAAGGAACCGCACCTCAGGGTTCGATTCTGCAATATTCGTCACTACAGCGACCCCGCCACCACCAGGCATGTGCACGTCGATAAGCACGACGTCGGGCTTGAGGGACCGAATGCTGTCAATGGCGTTATCCACGTCGCCGGCAACACCGACCACGTCGAAGTCGTCTTCGAGCTCGGAGCGCACACCGGAGAGGAAGAGAGCGTGGTCATCGACCACAAATACTGAAGTCATGCGGTCTCCTGCGGCATCGTTAGGTGCACCTCCGTGCCAACGTCTTTCGTGGAATCGATCGCTGCTGAGCCACCATTTCGCACCATTCGACCATGAATGGACTCTCTGATCCCTCTGCGATCCCCATCAACGATATCGGGATCGAACCCTCTGCCCTGATCGGTCACGAATACCTCGACGCTCTCCTCGGTTGCTTCTGCAAAAACCGACACCTTCTCCGCGCCCGAGTGAAGCGCTGCATTCATCATTGCTTCCGTAGCGGCACCGACGATCGCTCTCTGGTACACCGTTGCGAGCTCGACCTCTCCGACAACGACGACAGCCACCGGGATGTCGTGTGCGTCCTCGACCCTTGCTGCTGCTGCCCCAAGTGCCCCACGGAGGGTGTCTTCATCAGAGGCGCCAGGATCGAAGAGCCACGCCCGCAGGTCGCGTTCCTGGGCGCGGGCGAGGGTGACCATCCTCTTTGGGTCATCACTGCGTTGTATGAGTGCAAGGGATTGGAGCACCGAGTCGTGGAGATGCGCTGCCATCTCGGCGCGTTCCTCTGAACGAATTCGTGCCCGGCGTTCTGTTCCTAGATCCTCGACGAGGGTCCACAGCCAGGGACCACCCACGATCAGGAGACCGATGAGAGCCAGGGCCGATGCAATGATGAGAGCAACCGCGGAGCCGAGTGCGTGGAGAGACGTGAGAACGAATGCCAACCCTGCAACCATCATCCCCAGACCTGCCAGGACGAGCCACCACGGACGTCTCGAGGTACCCATAACCCCTCGCAGAGATTGCTCGTAATTGAATCCACTCGTATCGATTGCAACTGCAAGCCCGAAGAGCGCGAGCACGATCGGCCATGTGACAGCGCCAAACCAGAGGTCTACTCCCTGGAAGAGGAACATCACTGCAACGAACATTGCTCCGATTCCTAACTTCTTCTGGAGCGTTGTCGTCGCTTCTTCAGGTTGGTCCTCTGTTTCAGGCACGAGGAGTGCTGCGACCACATACACGATCAGCCCGAAGCCTCCCGCAAGTACGAGAGAGAGGAGAGCCGCGCGCACGTAGATCGATCTGATGCCGAGCCACTCCCCGATTCCTCCAGCTACACCCGTCAGCATCCGGTCACTCACCGATCGCCGGAAGGGCCATGCATTACTTCGATGTTCAGAGATGACTGCCACAGTGCTGTAATGGTGCCACAGCCTGGGCGTTGTCACAACCGGGGATGACCCCGAGGTAACCCTGATGTCTCGGGATTTCACCGGAGGCTTCCCGATTG
>CAYYGI010000172.1:0-1774 GCA_964471085.1 uncultured Acidimicrobiaceae bacterium | reverse complement strand
ATGCTCGGGCGCCTCACGATGGCTGTAGCGATCATTGCAGTCTCAATCATGGCGCTGATGGATGTAGCCGACATCGCTGGGTTCCAGCCTGTCGAGTACGTCGGCGCGCTCATGGCGATTCTCGCTCTCGGGTTGATCGTTGGAGCATTCGTTGGTAGGGCACGGTGGTTGATCCTCGTCGGGTTGCTTCTTGCTCCGTTGCTTCTCTTTGCTTCCCAGATCCCGTACGTTGCGAACTGGTCGATCCACAATCACAGCTTCCAGCCCGAGGCTGTCGAGGAGGTGCAGCACCCATACTCTCTCGGATTGGGAACGCTCAGCATCGATTTGACCGATCTCTCGCAGGAGCAACTCGCGGAGATAGGCAGGATTGAGGCATCAGTTGGGGTGGGCTGGCTCAACGTGGTTGTACCCCTCGGAGTCGGCGTGGTTGTCAACGGTAGAGTTGGAGCAGGCTCCATCTATACGCGTGTCGACCACGTGTACATGCCCAAGCCGTTCCCCGCGGACCGTCTGGAAGAGATCGAGGCGTGTCATGAACAACCCGTACCCGACAATTATTGGTGCATAGATCTCCTTCTTGTTCCCACTGCTGTGGACTCCCCGTGGCATGACAGGTATCCGTGGGATACGCAGGATACGCATCTCTATCGCTCCGGAGTTGGGGTTGACCACAACTTCGATCTTGGTATCCCTCCGATCATCCTTGAGCTTGACCTGAGCGTTGGAGCGGGAGACATTCTCGTGCTACAGATGGGCAGCGAGCGGATCTTCTACACGTTCGATCACATGCCCGGCTTTGATGCCTACGACCCCTTTGACGCCGATGACCCCTTTGACCCCTTTGACAGATAGAGAAGGAGAGGCCATGGAAACACACAGATTCGACATTACCTCACTCATCTTCGGCGCACTCTTCCTCACCTTCACGGCTAGCGTGGTGTGGGACATGCATTTCGCCTTCGCCATCGGAGACTGGATTCTTCCGGTCGCATTCCTGATCATTGGAGTCGCACTCCTCATCTCAGGTGTGCGGACTGCTGTCAAGAAGAGCAGAGAAATCGAGAACCACGATCAGTAAGCGCCGCCGAGTTTCGTGTGGTCCCAGCTCGTCACCTTCGTAGGCTCGACGATCACGGCAGTGTTCTTTGGTGCAAAACGACCAAAGGCCGCCTCGAGCGCTTCATCGTCAAGCTCCACGGGCTCGGTGCCCGCGAAGGGGTAGCGAGCAGCGAGCCTGCCGTAGATCCCGAGTACGTACGCCGGGTCGGTAACAAGGCGTGCCCTGCCCTGGATCATGACACCCTGGAGTGTTGCATACGTCTCCCCCGCTTCAACCAATACAGAGAGGCGTGGGTCGCGCATCAGATTGACAATCTTCTGGGACTTGGTGAACGAACGGAACACAACCTTGTCGCCCTCTATCGCGAACCACATAGGCACCTGGTGTGGCGCCCCATCCTTCTCGAGTGTTGCAAGTTGGAGAACCTTTGCTCCCTCGGTGAGGAATGCAACAATCTCAACGTCGGTCATAGTGATATCTGTACGTGCCATACCCGCAACTTAGCCGATCTGAGGGTTCTCACTCCTCCAGAATAGTGACCTGCAACTCCCCGTTCACGAAGATCGCGAAAAACTCAACTTCCGAGTCGTCGTCCTCATCATTTGGCTCAAACCGTACTTCGACTTCGTCTGGCCCGTCGTACTCAATGTGAACGGTCCATCCGGGATTCGGCCGGACATTCACGAGCTTCACTGACTCTCCCTCGATCCT
>CAYYGI010000171.1:0-3690 GCA_964471085.1 uncultured Acidimicrobiaceae bacterium | reverse complement strand
CCGGCTGCCCGGACGCCGTGATCGAACTCCTCCTTGTTCATCGACGACGCTCGCTCGCAGCGAATCGGGTGTACGCGACAGAGCGTTCTTTTGCTGACAACGTGCCTGCAAATGGCGTCAATTGTCGTAGGGCACGGGCATGCATCGATGGATCGACCATCGTTGCTACGATGCTCGAGGCTGGACGTTCCAAGACGTTGCGCCACTCGTCGAGGAGCTCGTGCGCGTGGGGATGTGCCTCGCTCATCTTTGCGAGGTTCCTCCGAGCAATGCCGAGCACAGTCTCTGGATCTCGCCTGAGCCGTTGAGCGATCACATGATGAAGGGCGAGACTGCGCCGATCCTCCCGGGTGAGGGGAGAGACGTAGACGACCACGGCTTCCATCCCGACGCTCGCGGCGAGCCGTTCAACAGTTGCGAGTGTGGGACTCTTGGTGCCGGCCTCATAGGCGGCGACAGTCGGCTGTGATGTCTTTGCGGCGCGCGCAAGGTCAGTCTGAGTCACCTCGGCAAGCAATCGCAGGTTACGGACGGTTGTCACACCTCAAGTATATCCGAAGGGATATAGCCATGCAAGAGTGTTGACACCAGCCTCCGGTGTGATACATTCATGTCGTCATAAATGATGCATCGAACATGCCACATATGATGCATCGTCACGATGTTAGTCGTGCAGGTTCAGATTTCGAGAGGAGGCGTCCGAATGGTGGAGTATCGGAGCCGCGTCGTCGACGCCGAGCTGAACTCACGGTTGCGCTCAGCGGCAGCGGTCGTGGTGGAAGGCCCGAGGGCGAGTGGCAAAACCGAAACGGCGCGACGTCTTGCTTCCTCTGAGGTGCTTCTCGACATCGATCTTGAGGCCCAGGAAGCTGCGGCGATTGATCCGCGGCTCATCCTTGCTGGACAGCGTCCGCGCTTGATCGATGAGTGGCAACTCGTGCCTTCGGTCTGGAATCACGTACGTCGTGCCAGCGATGAATCTGGTGCGAAGGCTCAGTTCATCCTCACTGGATCTGCTTCCCCGGTTGACGACGTCACCAGACACTCGGGGGCCGGACGGATCTCGCGTCTACGGATGCGGCCGATGTCCCTGTTCGAGAGTGGTCTGAGTAATGGCGTGGTGTCTCTCGGCCAGCTCCTGGAAGCGTCGGTCCCGGCTGCGCCCGATCCTGGTCTCACTCTGCACGATGTTGCTCTTTGGACCTGCCGTGGAGGCTGGCCCGGAACGTTGAATGACACGCAGCGCGACGCCCAGCGTTTCGTTCGGGACTATGTCGATGAGATTCGCCGCACCGACGTCGAACAAGCCGACGGTGTGCGTCGTGATCCTGCGAGGATCCTCCAGCTGTTGCGGTCACTGAGCCGGAACTCGGCTACCGAGGTGTCCATGCGGACGCTTGCCACAGATTCGGGAGGTAGCGACGGGCGGCTGGATCCGAGAACGGTCAAGAGCTATGTCGAGGCGCTCGAGCGGGTTTTCGTCATCGAGAATCAGCCAGCGTGGGCTCCTCATCTCAGGTCACGCTCGACGTTGCGAAGGACTCCGAAGCGTCACTTCGTGGATCCATCCCTGGCCGTGGCAGTGCTGGGAACCGGGCCAGATCGCTTGATGACCGATCTCAAGTCCTTTGGCGTGTTCTTCGAATCCCTCGTGGTCAGGGACCTGCGGATCTATGCACAGGCACATGATGCGGCGGTCTTTCACTATCGAGACGACACCGGCCTCGAGGTTGACGCCGTCGTTGAGTCGATGGATGGTTCGTGGGCAGCGTTCGAGATCAAGCTGGGTGCTCGCGAACGTGTGGACGACGCGGCACGAAATCTGCTCCGATTTCGCAATCGTATCGATCTCTCCAGAGTTGGCGAACCGAGACAGCTCGGAGTGATCACTGCGACAGGATTTGCCTATCAGCGTCCGGACGGTGTGGCGGTGATACCGATTGGTGTGATAGGCCCCTAAGTACCTTCCTCCAGCAGGCCGAACTGAAGTCGAGGACGTTCTCAAGGACTTCGTATGCCGATCCGACGAGCAAACCGAATGGTTGCGCCGGTACGCCCGGCAGGCTCATTCCACCGGTACCAGCCGGGTGATGGTCGTCACCGAGGTCGACAAGAGCGAGGTGCTTGCGTACTACGGATGGTCCATGGCAACTGTCTTGACTGCCGACGTACCCGAGAGGTTCCGAAAGGGTGCAGGCCGGTACCCCCAACCCGTTGCGTTCCTGGCCCGGCTGGGTGTCTCGGTCGAGCACGAAGGTCGAGGTCTGGGTGTCGGGCTACTGGGAGACATCATCGGTCGCACAGCTCAACTCGGTATCGAAACCGGCTGTCGTGGGCTACTGGTCCAAGCCGAATCGGCTGGGGTGCGCGACTTCTATCTCCATCTCGTTCCTGAGTTCGAGCTATTGCCGACGGACGACCTCTACTTGGTGCTTCTCATGAAGGACATACTCAAGACGTTTACAGGGTGATGCCGGAGTCGTAACCCTTCCTTTTGTCACCGTGGGGGCAGAGCTGTCGAGATCGACACTCTTGAATTGGCCCGTCGGATTCTTCATTTTGTCGCCATGAGCACTGTTGGCATATACGAAGCCAAGAAGAACTTCTCCAAGCTGCCGCGGAGAGCGGTAACCGGCAGAGCGATCGCGGTCACAGGGGCAGCGCTGCTGTGATATGAGTTGTCGTCTATCGGGGCTCTGACGCATCGATGACCGATGCTCTGAGTTCACCGTCCAATCGTGGGCGCCACCTATCGACGCCGATCACAGCGGAGATAGCACCGAGACTCAGGAACCAAACTTGTATGTCGAATGCGCGAGTCAGGCGATCCGAAAGGTCGTAGACAGCATCCAACGCGGTGTTGTTCCAGGTGAGGTGGATCTGTCACAGGGAGGCTGTACGGTCGAGGGATGGTCTGCCAGTATGAGTATCTCATCGATTCCCACTGTGCATCACTTTGTACTGTAAAACTATGGATAAACGGTAGTTTTGCAGCTATAATGGATGACATGAACCCTCGTCAGAGTCCGGTCGCAGTCCTCCTCGGCGATATCGCCGAGTCTCAGAGGGGGTGTTTCACCCGCGCTCAGGCAGCCACTGAAGGCGTAGACGACATGCGCCTACAGCGAGCGGTGCACAACGGCTCGATCGTACGACTCGACCACGGTGTGTATCGCATCACAGGTGCCGGACAGGATCCGCATCAGGCACTTCGGGTGGCTTGGCTCCGACTGTCCCCGGATGAGTCGCCGAGGGAACGAACGCGCCGACCACACCTGTGGGTCTCACATCGGTCCGCGGCGCGTCTGCTTGATCTTGGGGTCGTCGCTGCCGACGTGCCTGAGTTCATCTCAGACAGGAGGATCCAGACGCGTCCCGACGTCGTTGTGCGAATCCGTTCCGGAGGCCTTGAGAGATCCGAGTGGATGATTTCGGACGGTTTCGCGGTGACATCTCCGGCGCGAACAGTTGCTGATCTCGCGGCTGATCGGATGGATGGCGGACATCTCGGTCGCATCGCCTCAGATGCCCTCGAACGAGGTATGACCACTCGCCAGGAGCTGGAACACGCCGTTGCTGGGAAGGTCGACATCGCCTCGATCATCGAGCAGGCCGCCGCGAAGGCGCTGTAGTGGAAGCCCCGAGTCGCGTTGCATACGAAACTCCGAGGGATTTCGACCGCGCGCTCAC
>CAYYGI010000170.1:0-3710 GCA_964471085.1 uncultured Acidimicrobiaceae bacterium | reverse complement strand
CCCCCTGATATAGCCATGTTCCCCCAGCCCGGCCTCTGGGCCGAGTTCATTGACGACATGGTTCACTTCGGAGACCTTGGAGTTGACCTTGACCTCATGGCATCCGACGTCAGCCCATACCTCGCCGAGCTACCCGGTCAGATCGCTGCCGCCGCTGGCAGTGAGAGAGAGGGCATCTTCGGTGGTTGGTTCCGCCTGAACACCAAGAGCTGGCTCTGGGTCCCTGAACCGGAGTTCACTGACGCAGGATACGAAGACCCCCAAACGTGGGATGACTTGATGGCGCTCCAAGCCCAGATCATCGCTGATGGCAAGACGCCGTGGTGTTTCGCTATGGAGAGCGCGGGTGCAACCGGTTGGGTTGCCACTGACTGGATGGAGGACATCGTCCTGCGCACCGCTGGCGTAGACGTGTACGACGACTGGGTCTTCCACGCGATCCCATTTAATGATCCTGCAATCAAGGCCGCGGCGGAGAAGCTTGGTGAGATCATCTTTACCGAGGGTGCCGTTCTCGGCGGCACGGACGCTATCTTGGCGACTCCTTTCGGTGATCAGCACACACCGATGTTCGAGGATCCCCCTGCTTGCTACCTGGCAAAGCAGGCCGGGTTCATCACTGGTTTCTTCCCTGAAGGGACGTTCGGTCCCGATGTGGAGAACCAGACTCGGGCGATCCCGTTCCCGGATATCGATAACGAGACATCGGTTCTCTTGGGTGCAGGCGACCTCTTCGGTGTCTTCAGCGACTCCGGCGCCGTTGCAGAGACAGTGAACTTCCTCCTCTCCCCAGAGAGTGGCGCCGGTTTTGCGCAACTTCAGGCGGGCTTTCTCTCACCTAACGTGAGGTTCGACACTGCAAACTACCTGGACCCCTTCCAACTACAACAGGGCATCCTGCTCGCCGAGGCGCTCGCTGCAGGCGGTTTCCGCTTCGACGCATCTGACTTGATGCCAGCGACCGTCGGTGCCGGGACCTTCTGGACCGGTATGGTCGAGTACGTGCAGCACGGACCAGACAATCTGGATGAGGTACTGAGTGACATCGAGAACTCTTGGCCCTAACCGGTTGACGAGAAGAAGATAAGAGGAGAGCCCGCGCGCTGCGCGGGCTCCTCTCTTATCTGCGGAATGCACTCATTGCAGAGGCTCTCGTGCTAAACCACAAGAGATAGAAGGAGAGATCTTTGGCCGGCACACCGCCTCCGACTGACCCGGGAGACACCCAGGTCGAGCACGAAGAGGAGAGAGGCGACCCTGGCGTTGCGTCTTCGGGGCAGACAGAGAGAGCTCCACTGCGCGACTCCCACTCGAGTACCTCATTTCGCGTGATGGCCGCTGTGGGTGTTCCTCTCCTCGCCGTATTCATACTCTCGAGATCCTTCATTTTCCTGAGAGACTCCGATGCCGGTCGACTCGTCGTCGTCCTAGTAGCACTCATCGTCGGCGTAGCGGGAATCTTCGCCCTCTTCTGGGCCATGAACTTCGTAGCCAATCAGTTGCCCGAGTGGATTGCCGACCGCATCCGCCCCTGGATCTTCGTTGGTCCCGCGCTGAGTTTCCTGACCATGTTCCTCGTGTGGCCCACGATCCGCACTATCTGGCTCAGCTTCCGAGACGACGACGGCGAGGCGTTCGTCGGTCTCGAGAACTACGTGTATGCGTTCACGGATGACGTGATGTTGACGGCGTTCCGGAACAACGCTATCTGGCTCATAGTGGGAACAGTCGGCACAGTGGGCCTCGGCCTGGCTATAGCAGCGCTCGTCGACAAGCTGCGACGCCGTTCCGAGAGCATTGCTAAGTCGATCATCTTCCTGCCGATGACGATCTCGTTCGTTGGCGCGTCGATTATCTGGGGGCTCATGTATGCGTTCCGGCCCGCGGAACGTCCACAGATTGGGTTGCTCAACGCCATTTGGACGAATCTCGGCAACGACCCTGTGTTCTGGCTCGCCCAGGAGCCGTGGAACACTCTCCTCTTGGTTGTCGTCTTGATCTGGCTCCAGACAGGTTTTGCGATGGTGATCCTGTCAGCTGCGATCAAATCGGTTCCAGACGAGCTTGTCGAAGCTGCCCGGATCGATGGAGCATCCGAGTTGAAGATCTTTTGGCGGGTAGTGATCCCCACGATCAAATCGAGCATCGTGGTCGTCACCACGACCATAGTCATCCTCATCCTGAAAGTCTTCGACATCGTCTGGGTCATGACCTCGGGCAACTTCGGGACCGAGGTGGTTGCTAGCCACATGATCCGCCAAGCGTTCCGCTTCTTTGACGACGGCAGGGGCGCCGCCATCGCGGTACTCCTCCTCCTCGCCGTAGTGCCCATCATGATCCTCAACGTCCGAAGGTTCAGAGAGGAGGAAGCACTGCGATGACCGTCACGATCGCCGACGCAAGTGATGTGAGAGTAAAGAGCCGTATCGAACGAGCTCTCGACCACTGGATAGTCAAGATCATTGTCATCACCATTGCAGTGTTGTGGCTCGTTCCGAGCCTAGGACTCCTCATTACCTCTCTCCGGCCAGAACTCGACATCGCAACGTCTGGCTGGTGGACAGTTTTCGCGGATCTCCGAGGCACCGAATGGACCCTGGCCAACTACGAGAGGGTCATTACGGCCGACGGTATGGGTGGTGCATTTCTCAACAGCCTCGCTGTCGCTATCCCTGCAACTGTCATCCCGATCACGATCGCGGCGTTCGCCGCCTACGCATTTGCCTGGATGGAGTTCCGCGGTCGCCAGATCCTGTTCGTGATAGTGGTTGGACTGATGGTCGTTCCTTTACAGATGACTTTGATCCCGCTGCTCCAGGTGTACGTTGCACTGGATCTCACAGGCACCTACATGGCCGTGTGGTTGGCGCACACCGGGTTTGGACTCCCACTCGCCATCTACCTTCTACGCAACTACATCGGCTCACTGCCAAAGTCGCTCATTGAGTCTGCGGCGATCGACGGCGCTTCTCACTTCACGACCTTCTTCAGGCTGGTCGTGCCTCTCTCCGTGCCGGTGATCGCCGCCTTCACAATCTTCCAGTTTCTCTGGGTGTGGAACGACTTCCTCGTAGCTGTCGTGTTTCTTGGTGGCACGCCCGACGTTGCGGTGGTGACGGTTCGATTGGCGGAGCTCGTGGGGAGTCGCGGCCAGGACTGGCATGTTCTCACGGCGGGTGCGTTTCTTACAATGATCCTGCCTCTGGTCGTGTTCTTCGCCCTCCAGCGATTCTTCGTACGTGGACTCACAGCAGGTTCCGTGAAAGGATAGGAATGACAACTTTCAGCACTCCAACCCAGCACTCACTTGAGGCTTCTTCCAATGAGGAGGCTCCGCGACCCTGGTGGCGCGATGCCGTCTTCTATCAGGTGTACCCGCTGAGCTTCGCCGACTCGAACGGGGACGGCTTCGGCGACCTCAAGGGGATGATCTCGAAGCTCGACTATCTGTCGGACACGCTCGGAGTTGATGCGCTCTGGCTCTCGCCATTCTTCAGAAGCCCGATGCGCGACTGGGGGTACGACATCTCAGATCACACAGACGTCGACCCTATTTTTGGTGACCTCGCGACAGCCGAACGCTTCATCTCGGAAGCTCACGCTCGCGGCCTCAGAGTTATTGTTGACTACGTCATCAACCATACCTCCGATCAGCATCAATGGTTCGTCGAGTCGCAGTCATCGCGCGACAATCCAAAGCGCGACTGGTA
>CAYYGI010000169.1:0-3716 GCA_964471085.1 uncultured Acidimicrobiaceae bacterium | reverse complement strand
CGAACAGCGTGCTGAGCGGGCTGACGACAGCGTCGAGCTTGGCCTAGGGCTTGACCTAGGGCCGATCCGGTCCATTGATCCGATCCCTCATGTAGCGGTAGCCAACGCGTTGCGCACACGTGAACTACGAGCGCGACTCCTGGAATCGGGTGCTCACAACTATGAGTCCTTAGCCGGGGGCCGTGATTGCAGCGTCGAGGCTGCACGCCAGTTCGTGAGTCGCGCCCTCAACAAGCACCAGCTAATAACGGTTCGGCACGAGGAGCGGACATTCGTCCCGCACTTCCTTCTCGATGATGTGCTCGACCCTGTCCCGGAGTTCAGTCCAGTTATCAAAACACTCGCCGAAGTCGGAGAGCGTGGCTGGGCTGCATGGACGTGGCTCGTTACACCGTCATCGTGGCTCGACGGGGAGATTCCGGCGGAGTTGATTCTCCGCGGCGACTCCGATGCCGTGTATACAGCGGTGGCCCGGAGAGCGTCGAACGCTGCATGACCGCGGCCACTTGCCCGTTCCCGCGGACGTGCCCGGTACCTGACCCGGCGAGACTCGATCTTCGAATGCTGCGCACCGTCTCTGTGCCCGGGCAGAGAACTCACTACTCCGTCTATTCGATCGCCCATGACAAGAGCCTCTTTAACGATTCTGGAGCGGGAGACACAAGATTCAGCCCTCTCTTCGAAATGGGGTGCCCTGTCCCTACGCTGTATGTAGCCAACACACGTACCGCCGCGCTCCTCGAGACTGCATTTCACGAGGTTCAGCCGACTGGAGTAGCGGTGATCAGTCGCGCAACCGATCTCGACGGGAAGGGTCTGCGAGTTCTCGACATACCTGCCGACACCAGGGTCATCGACCTTCGGGACAACCGTCTGTACGACTTAGGCATCTCACGCTCCCAGCTTGTTGCCACCTCGGCCGCACACTACCCGTGCACTCGGGAGTGGGCGGCACGGCTTCGCCAACTAGCCCGGCAACCGAGGGCCGCAGGACTGCTTTGGCACTCCCGGGTCGCCGAGATCGCCTCTCGTCGCTCCCCGCTCTTTGCTGACTTACAACAAACCGACTACGCGGAGGTCATGGTCCTCTTCGGAGACCGCCTCGGGTCCAGATCCATTGAGACCACGGTTGAGTTTCGTGACCTTTCATCGCCAGGGGTCGCCGACATCATCGAATCAATCGCTGATGAGCTAGGAGCCACCATCGTGTAGTTGGGCGCCAATCCGCGTTTTGTGACCCCTTGAGTGGAGAGCTGAGAACCGACGAGCCCCGGCTGCCCCTCTAATCGTGGAGGGTTCCTGATTGATTATTGCAGGTTCTGATGGTGCGCGTATTGGTGTTTTCGGGTCACCTCCGACGGTCTCGGGGCTGCTGTACAGGACCGGTTTTCATGCTGCTTGTTCGAGATATCGCCGAATGTTGTGGATGGGGTCGGGAGGTTAGGCGGCGTCCCTTGATTCGTTGGTGCTCCTTTCGATTTGGATTCCGTCTTTGAACTCGACGCCGGCTCGTACGAGAGCAACGAATTCTGGGCTGTTCACTCTCCGTCAGCGGTCCTCGGCGGCGTCGAGGAGCTTATAGGCCATCACCAAGCCTCGACGGCGGCTTCCCGCGCCTTTCGTGACCTTCGTTCTGGCTCTTACGGTCGCGCGAACGGCGACTCGATCGGGTTCGTGGTTCTCAGATGCACCCAGTGCACAGCGGGGAAGTTGTAGAACGTCAACAGCACCTCCCTGTCCTTGGTGAGCTTCGTAACGGCTTTGGGATACTTGTCGCCGAACTGGCGAGCGAAGTCGTCAACGGCGTCGTTGGCGTCGGCTCTCGTCTCGGCCTGGTAGATCTCATGCAAGGCGGCTTTTGCTGTGCGTTGGAGCCGTTTGGGTAACACGGCAAGAATGTTCGCTGTCTTGTGGACCCAACACCGTTGCTCACGAGTCTCTGGGAACACGTCACCAAGTGCCGACCAGAACCCTAACGCGCCGTCACCGACCGCCACCGCCGGGGCCGCTATACCACGATCCCTGAGATCCTGGAGCACGTCGGCCCACGACTCGGTTGAAGCGCCCCGGGTTTGGTGGAGGCTCCAGACTTTGAGAGAATGGAGTTATGGAGAATCAGAAACAACATCGTGGGAAGTATCCCGACGAGATGCGTGAGCGTGCGGTGCGCATGGTCCTTGATCATGAGGGCGAGTACGCGTCGCAGTGGGAGGCGATCTGTTCGGTCGCTGAGAAGTTGGGTCCCAAGGCTGAGACGGTTCGTTTGTGGGTTCGGCGCGCAGAGACCGATCGGGGTGTCCGTTCGGGTCCGACGACCGATCAGCTCACCGAGTTGAAGCGGATCAAGCGTGAGAACGCTGAGCTGCGCCGAGCGAACGACATTTTGAAAGCGGCAGCACATTTCTTCGGGGCGGAGCTCGACCGCCAACCGAAGAGATGATCGTGTTCATTGATAAGCATAAGGATCGGGTCAGTGCCGGTCTCAGGTGGGGTATCGAGCCGATCTGTGCACAGTTGCCGATCGCCACAGCAACCTATTACGCAGCCAAGGATCGGGCACCGTCGAAGCGGTCAATCCGTGACCGTGAGCTGCGCCCGGATATCCTGCGGGTCTTCGATGAGAACTTGTGTGTCTATGGCGCTGACAAGGTGTGGGACCAGTTGAACAAGGACGGCATCAGTGTGGCACGCTGCACTGTTGAGCGCCTGATGGCCGATATGGGCCTTGTGGGCTGTACGAGGGGCTCCGTCTGGGTACGCACCACGATCAGTGACGACACGCTGGACCGGCCAGACGACCTGGTGAAGCGCTGCTTTGAAGCGTCGGCACCCAACGAGATGTGGCTTGCGGACCTGACCTACGTCAGGACTGCCACTGGGTGGGTGTATGTGGCGTTCATCGTCGATGTGTACTCGAGGATGATTGTCGGGTGGCAGGCGTCACGGTCTCTGCGCACCGATCTTGCAATCGACGCGTTACAGATGGCGATCTACAACAGGGGCCGCACCGACAGCCTTGAAGGCCTGATCCATCACTCAGACCGGGGTGTGCAGTACCTGTCGCTGCGCTACTCCAAGCGCCTTGATGACAACGACATCGTGGCATCCGTGGGATCGAAAGGAGATAGTTACGATAATGCTCTCGTTGAGAGCTTCAACGGGCTCTACAAATGGGAACTGATTTACCCGAAAGGACCATGGGAGGGACTTGCTGACGTCGAGTTCGCGACACTGACTTACGTTGACTGGTTCAACAATCGCCGCCTCCACGGCGGGATCATCCCTGGACCCGGATACACGACCCCTGCAAACTACGAAGCCGACTACTACCATCAAAACGTCCCCACCAAACCGGTGAGGACTCAAACCCCCGAGTCTCTATGAAACCCGGGGCGATTCAGGTGCGGTCTTTGGCCTTGCGACCCACCACACGATCAGACAAGCCTTCCAACGCTCCCTGGTCGCGTTGCTTGCGCCACTCAGAGATCAACGACGAATACAGACCCTCGCGCCGACAGATTGCGCCAACAGCACCCGGCACACCGCCACGCTTTGCTTCCTCGATCTCATCAAGGATGCCAAGCTTGTAACGAGCAGGCCACGACCGCTTCCCACGGCGCACCTCGGTATCTTCTTGTGTCATCACACTCATACTATCTTTGGTTCTCCTGGTATAAGTGTGGGTGGTTTTCATGGTTGTTCGTGGGGTAGGTGGA
>CAYYGI010000168.1:0-3727 GCA_964471085.1 uncultured Acidimicrobiaceae bacterium | reverse complement strand
GCTTTGCCGACCGCGGCGTATCGGTCGGGGACGCAGGTCAGGATGATGATCTGGCACTCTTCAGCTGCTGTCGAGATCGCTGCACCCATCCGTTCAAGGCGTCCGGGGTCTGTCCACCCGAGTGCATCATCAAAGATCACCGGCACGCCACCTTCGTCGGCAACAAGGGTCGCGCAAGCAAGACGCGCGAGGAGCCCGAGCTGCTCTTGGGCACCAGTGCTGAGCTGGTCGAAGCCGAGAGTCGTGTCATGCAACGTGCGGCGAGCAATCGAGAGATCGTCGTCGAGCACTACCTGGAAACTTGGTCCGTACACGATCCTGCCTAGCCGCTCAATCTGGTCTCGGAACGGACCGACATACTGCTGGCGCGCCACCTTCCGGTGTTTCTTGAACACATCGTGGAGGAGCTGGGTCGCGGAAGCTCTCGACTCGACCCGATCGTATTTCTTGTGAATCTCGTCCAAGAGCGACGCTGCCTCATCCGCATCCTGGGCCGGACCACGCTCGGTATCCGAAGTTAACTTGAAGCGTAACTCCCTCCTACGTCCCTCCTTCTCGCGCAGATCGTCCAAGCAACGCTTCAATACTGCCTCTGCGTTGCTCAAACGAGCCTCCACACTCTCCGCATCGACGCCAGCTAGCTGAGTCTGCGTCTCGGCTACGCCCTTCTCGGCTTCTTCGGCTGTCGCTCTTGCTCTCACTTCTGTCTCGCGAAGTGTCTCATCATCCACTCTATTTTGAGCATCGGCAACCAACTTCATCGCTGAGGCAAGGGCGGTCTCGGCAATCTCGATTCGTGCCAGAAGACTGGCGTCAGCTACATCAAGCTTGCTCATCTCGCCAGAGGTGTCCCGAGCAAGAGCATCTGCAGTAGTCAAGCGTCCCTCGGCTTCTTCAGCGAACCTCCCTGCCCTGCGTTCCACGTCCTTGGCTTCGTCAAAATCACCAGGGAGCGGGGGCTCAGGCACTCGGTCCTGTAGGTACCGCGCTGTGCGCTGTGTGAGCCGCTCAACCTTTCCCGAGAGTTCCTCAAAGCGAAGATCGCGAAGGGCCTCCTCAATGCTCTTGCGTGCTTCGACTCGATCTCGCTCCGATTGTGCTCGAGCATCCTCCTTCTCCCGTGCATCGGATATGTCCCGAACACCGCCTCGGCGACAGAGCTCGTCGTAGCGCTCCTGTGCGTGTTCCGCCTCCCTGGCAACATCGCCACCATCCTCGCCTGAGCGAACGGAGATCTCCGCCACATCAGCGAGCACGATACGCGTCTCTCTGCTCACTGGAACGGAGTGCACCTCGTCGGCGTCTATCTCGATGGCTACGCCATCAACGCTCACTTCGATTGCACTGAGTGCTCTCACATCTACCGTCGGCTGCGATCTGGCAGCAACTGCCTGCGCCTCGGCGAGCTTCTGGCGCGCCTCTACAATCTCCGCGAGCAGCTCGGAATCGATCTTGATTGACTCGAGAACACCTTCAGCGACGGTCGCCATCTCCTGGGCAACATGAACCTTGTCGCGACGCTCAGTGAATTGCTCTATCTCAATAAGTTGCCTGTGGTATGTGTGATCATCCCTCGCCATCTCGTTGAGGCGTCTCGCGTCCGCCGAAGCTGAGCGAGCAATGTCAAGCGCATCCTTGGCCTCCTGGTGCTGGACTCTCTTGAGCTCACGAGCTGGCACCGATGTCGTCATCTCCTGGTTGGCATCGTTGCTTGCTTGGCGTCTCTCTGTGACCGACTCGATGAGTTCGTCTCTTCTCTCTCGGTCGGTTCGCGCTCTCTGATACACAGCCTGAGCACGCTCGAACTCTCCCTCGGACCGCTCGACGGCTTGCCGGATCTTCCCTACCGCATCAGCTTCCGACTGAAGGGCTTCTACGCCTTGCGATGCATCCGATTGCGTCTGCTGCAACGTTGTCACGGCTCTATCGAGGCGCTGGACCTCCTCTGCATCGGCATCTAGCGATCGGAGATGAGCCTCCGCAACATCAGACTCCTCCTGGGCTGCTTCGAGTTCCTTCTTCAGGCTGCTCAGATCGCCCCGCGGTCTCCCCCCGGCTGTCCAGAGCTTCAGATGCTCGACTTCAATACGGCCAAATAACGTGTCTTCACGATCGCCGGTCACATCCCCACCTGCTGCGGCATCCAATGCACGACCTAGAGCGGAGATGTCGAATTTTGCCTGAGAGAGGCCCGTTCCCTGATCAAGGCGGAGCGCCTTCCAAAGTTCGAGATCCACCTCCTCCCCCAGGATCTGTCTGACCCTCTCATGGGCCTCCCTCCCGCTCAACTGCTCATGGGTGGGAGCGGTCACCTCAAGGATGGTCCTATTGTCACGCAGCCATCGCTTTCGATACGTGAACTCGTACTCGCCTGCGCTGATCTCCACCTCGACCTCGGGGCCGACGTCCTTTCCTGCGGTCTTTGCTTCCTTGATCGGACGTGCCTCGGACGAATCAAGGTATTCCAGGATTGCATCGACGGCTCTGATCATCGATGTCTTCCCGATCTCGTTCACACCCTCAACAATCGTGATACCGGTCTCTGGAAACAAGACTTCAGCTTCTTCAATCCCCGCATAGTTGAGCACCTTGATGCGACGGATCCTCACTTGGACTCCATTGATAGACGGTAGAAGAGTCCGAGCGCATCCTTGGCTTTCTGGGCTTGAGGCCCATCGCCCTCTGCCAACGCCACGAGATCATCGAGAGCCTCTCTCGCGAACCCGGAGAGACCGAGCGATGTGAAGTCGTTGTCGTCCGGGAGTACAACAAGATCGCTGTGACGCTCCCATGTGTTGAGGGAGGCAAAGAGATCGGAGAAGTGCTCAAGAATCGTGTCGAGACGCATCTTGTCTCCTAGCGAGAGCTGCCCCACGAGGATCAGGCGCATGATCGACACCGACTTGCTCTCCAAGCCGGAGAGTTTGGACTCGAGAAGATCAACGTCCTGCGAACTGCGCAAATCGAACTCCAGCGAACGGAACTCCCACTTGCCAACAGGGACCGTCGTCACATCGATATTGCTGTTCGTGATCTCGACAACGAGGACGTTCCCCGGGTCCACCTCGCCGTGGGCCGTTGGCTCTGGAGCCCCTGAGTACCAGACCCTCCCGGTCTCGCCGACTGCCGTAGTCGAGTGCCGATCTCCTAAGGCAATGTACTGCAGTTGTGTCTCCGCGAGGGCAGACTCAATGTCTCCAAGGCGGATAAGGGCGACATCATTGATGTCTGGACTGAGTACGTCGACGGCGCCGTGCCCAACTGCAATACGAACACCGTCACCGGGGGGAACACTCGCAATAGCCCGAGACACGAGATCTTCGAGAGGTGCCTTACTCATCCAGGGTGCCGCGACGAGTTCGATGCCCGGCTCAATCTCCGTTCTCCCCTCGACGCTCAGTACCTCCACATTCTCCGGACGATGAGACTCGAAGGTCTGCGAGGTGTAGACGGAGGATGCGGTCAGCGGGTCATGGTTCCCTGGGAGGAGGTAGAACTTGACATTGGGGCTCGCAGCCATTGCTTCAAGAGCGCGCACGATCACCCGCCGTTCAACATGATTTGTCTCGAAGACATCGCCACAGACGATCACGAAGGAACACTCTCGCTCAACAGCGAGTTGACCAATCGAGCGGATGACACCAATACGGGCCGCGGAGAATTGTGCCTGGGCATCAGCATCAAGGAAGTGACGCGTCATACCGAGTTGCCAATCAGCAGTGTGAAT
>CAYYGI010000167.1:0-3751 GCA_964471085.1 uncultured Acidimicrobiaceae bacterium | reverse complement strand
TGGGTGATGACCTCTGGAAATCTCTCCTCTGAACCGATCGTGACAGAGAATGACGAGGCCCGCAGCGCGCTCGGCGCCATTGCAGACATATTCTGTCTCCACGATCGGGACATCCACGTGCCGTGCGACGACTCTGTTCTTCGAGTCCTCGATGGGGCCGAGCTCCCGGTGCGCCGCTCCCGGGGATACGCCCCGTACCCCGTTGCGCTCCCCTTCAAGGTACCACCAATTCTCGCGACCGGAGGTGAGCTGAAGGCAACGTTCTGTCTAGCCGACGGCGGGCGTGCCTTCATGAGTCAACACATTGGAGACATGCAGAACATCGAGACGCTCGATGCATTCGCCCGGGCTGTCACGCATATGGAAGACCTCTTCCGCATCAAGCCTGAAATCATCGCCACCGACCTTCACCCAGGCTACCTCTCAACGCAGTGGGCGGAACGTGTGGCTGGCGAACGAGAGGTGATCCATGTGCAACACCACCACGCGCACATTGCCTCCGTCATGGCCGAGCACGGAGTCGATGAGACAGTCATCGGGTTCAGTTTTGATGGCACGGGCTTCGGGCCGGATGGGACGATCTGGGGTGGGGAAGTGCTCCTCTGCGACTTTGGCTCGTCGAGACGCGTTGCTCGTCTCAGACCAGTTCCACTGCCAGGTGGAGACGCCGGTGTCAAGCGACCCTACCGCATGGCGCTGGCTCACCTCTACGCGGCAGGCTT
Source organism: uncultured Acidimicrobiaceae bacterium (assembly GCA_964471085.1). Taxonomy (GTDB): domain Bacteria; phylum Actinomycetota; class Acidimicrobiia; order Spongiisociales; family UBA5794; genus B3-G11. The sequence continues at coordinate 3,029 of CAYYGI010000167.1, read as the reverse complement.
GGAGTGGAGCAATGACCTGCCGTCAGTTCTTGCGTGCGATCCTGTCGAGCGGAGAGTGTTGCGCACCCAGCTCGAGAGAGAGCTCAACACGATCCCCACATCAAGCATGGGTCGCCTCTTCGATGCCGTTGCTTCGTTGGCTGGTGTCCGCCACGAGGTGACGTACGAAGCCCAGGGAGCAATCGAGCTAGAGGCGCTCCTCGATTCTTGTGCAGGGATCGGATACCACTTCGGGTTGGAGAGGGTGGGAGACCTCACCGAGATCGACGCAGGCACAGTCGTTGGCGCGGTCGTCAACGACGTGCTCTCGGGCATTGCTCAGGGAGTGGTTGCTGCGCGATTCCACGACGGAGTGATCTCCATGATCCTGGAGGTTGCTGAGTCCATCCGCTCTTCTCACAAGATTTCAACCGTCGCGCTCAGCGGAGGTGTGTTTCAGAACGCTAGGATTACAAGTGGTGCTTCCAAGGTGCTACAAGAGGCGCAATTCACGGTTCTGACCCATCGGATTGTACCTCCGAACGATGGAGGCCTTGCGTTGGGTCAGGCAGTGATAGCAGCAAGACAAGTGAGGTAGTCGGTATGTGTTTAGGCATTCCAGGACGGGTCATCGAGATCACCGGTGAAGGTGTTCAACTCATGGGGAGAGTCGACTTCGACGGTGTCATCAAGAAGGTGAACCTCGCGTACGTCCCCGACATTCAGGTTGGCGACTACGCAATCATTCACGTCGGGTTCGCTATCACCCAGCTCGACGAGGAATCTGCCCTAGAGACGCTTGCACTCCTCAAGCAGTTGGATGTCATCAATGAAGAGCTCGACCCAGACGTTGCACTCGCGGTTGCTGCACGCGAGAGCGGGAAGGAACCCGCGTGAAGTATCTCGACGAGTTCCGCGACCCGGATCTTGCTCGATCAATGCTGCGAGATATCGAAGCAATCACCACTAGACCTCATGTGCTCATGGAAGTCTGTGGTGGACAGACGCACTCAATCATCCGAAACGGGATCGATCGCCTCCTCCCTGACGACATCGAGCTCGTCCACGGGCCGGGATGCCCCGTCTGTGTGACTCCCCTCGACATGATCGACCGGGCCCTAGCAATCGCTGCGCTAGATGATGTGACGTTCTGCTCGTTCGGTGACATGCTCCGGGTACCGGGGAGCTACAAGGACCTCTTCCAGATCAAGAGTGAGGGGGGAGATATCCGGATCGTTTACTCCCCACTCGACGCACTGGCTGTTGCACAAGAGAACCCCGAGCGGGAGGTCGTCTTCTTCGCAATCGGTTTCGAGACAACGGCACCTGCCAACGCAATGGCCGTACATCAAGCCAGAGTGCTTGGTATCAACAATTTTTCGATGCTCGTGTCACATGTGCTGGTTCCCCCGGCTATCGAAGCAATCCTCAACTCTCCGTCGAATCGGATTGAGTCCTTCCTTGCAGCCGGCCACGTCTGCTCGGTGATGGGGTATGAGGAGTACATCCCGATCTCAGAGAAGTACAAGGTACCTATCGTCGTGACAGGATTTGAGCCTCTGGACCTCTTAGAAGGCATCCGGATGACCATCCAGCAGCTTGAAGACGGGCGGGCGGAAGTGGAGAATGCCTATCCGAGAGCTGTTGTAGCGGGAGGGAACCTGGCTGCAAGAAGCATGATCGAGGATGTGTTCCAAGTTACCGACCACAACTGGCGGGGTATCGGCACAATCCCTTCAAGTGGTTGGGTACTCGCAGACGACTACCTCGACTTTGATGCAGCAGAGCGCTTCTGTGTGACGGATATCAACACCGTCGAATCGGAACTCTGCATGGCGGGGGAGGTTCTGCGTGGGCAGCTCAAGCCTGATGAGTGCGACGCCTTTGGAGAGGAGTGCACACCGCGAACACCGCTCGGCGCAACGATGGTCTCTGCCGAGGGAGCTTGTGCTGCCTACTACCAGTACGGCAGGTTCTCAGCTCTGAGCGTATCTTGACGGGAGCTACGATCGAGGGGTGGAGCTGTCCGCTCCCTCTCAGGGACCAACCCAACATCGTTCTCGGCCACGGTGGTGGGGGGAAGCTCTCCTCGGAACTGATCGAACATCTCTTTCTGCCTGCGTTCGATAACGTCCACCTTCGTGATCTTGCTGATGCGGCTGCTCTGGATCTGCCTCCCGGGCGAGTCGCTATCTCGACGGACTCGTTCGTAGTTCGGCCGCGCTTCTTCCCTGGCGGCAACATTGGTGAGTTGGCTGTCAACGGCACTGTCAACGATGTTGCTGCACGAGGAGCACTTCCCAGCTTTATCAGCGCTGCTTTCATTTTGGAGGAGGGGTTGGCGCTCGATGAGCTCGGTGTGATTGTTGAGTCGATGGCGCGAGCAGCTAAGCAGGCCGGTGTAGAGATCGTCACAGGGGATACCAAGGTCGTTGATCGTGGTCACGGGGATGGTGTCTACATCACGACTACCGGTATTGGAGTGATCCCGGATGGGCTGGAGATCGTTCCCCAGGCAGCCAAGCCAGGAGACGCCGTCATTGTCTCAGGGACGATCGGCGATCACGGGATGGCGATCATGAGTGTCCGAGAGGGCCTCGAGTTTGAGTCCGCGATAGAGTCGGACACTGCTGCTCTGGGTTGGATGATCGCCGATGTCATCGCAGCATCATCACAGGTCCACGCACTCAGGGACCCCACTCGCGGCGGATTGGCAGCGACGCTTGTAGAGATTGCGGACGCATCGGGTGTCGGCATTGTGATCCAAGACAGCGCCATCCCTGTCACCCGCCTCGTTGCCGCAGCGTGTGAGATTCTGGGTATGGACCCACTCCATGTAGCCAATGAGGGGAAGATCGTGGCGTTCGTCCCCTACGAAGATGCAGATGCCGTGCTCGAAGCAATGCAACGCCACCCCGAGGGGGCCAATGCCACCATCGTCGGCAGGGTTGTCGACGATCATCACGGGATGGTTGTCTCGACAACAGCGCTCGGATCAAACCGCATCATCGACACCCAGATAGGTGAGCAGCTCCCAAGGATCTGTTGAG
>CAYYGI010000166.1:0-3778 GCA_964471085.1 uncultured Acidimicrobiaceae bacterium | reverse complement strand
TCGCCTTGCAGGTGAAGCACTCACCTTCGAGATCGAGATTCTTTCAATCACGAGGGGGTAGACGGCCCGCGAACCCCCTCCCATATTGCCTGAAAAGCGGCAGAGGTCTTGGTGAGCTCTTTCGCGGTGCCTACCGCGACGACTCGACCTTTCTCCATGACGATGACGCGATCTGCCCTCGCGAGAGCAGATCGCCGGTGGGAGACCACGAGCGCAGCAACGTCAGATCTTGCCTCAAAGAGGCGTCTCCACAGCGTCTGTTCCGTCTCGACGTCTAGGGCTGACGACACATCGTCGAGCACGAGGAGTTGCGGGGCGCGAGTGAACATGCGAGCTGCAGCGGAGCGCTGAACCTGCCCACCTGAGAGGCGCACACCTCGAGGGCCGATGAGGGTCTCGAGCCCGTCGGGCATCAGCTCGATGTCGTGACGCATCGTAGCAATGTGGATCGATTCAGCGAGTTGACCCTCCGAGAGCTCCGCCCCCAACACGAGGTTCTCCTCAAGGGACATCGAGAACAACCGCGGAACCTGTGACGTGTACGCGACGCGCGGAGGGATGAGCAGCGTGGAAGGGTTGTCAACGATCTCACCATTCCACTTGATCGTGCCGCGATCCGCGGGGAGTAGTCCGAGGATTGTGCGAAGCAGGGTGGTCTTCCCTGACCCGATGCGTCCGGTCACGACAATGAACTCGCCGAGAGCAACATCGAGGTCTATGCCATCGATGCCGTTCTTCGATCCCTGATACTGATACGAGAGGTCACGGATAGAGAGAGCCTCGAAGGGGCCAGGATCTTCGAGCTTCTCCACCACCCCACTCGGTTCAGCATCGATCCCAAGTTCCGTGCGGTCCACAAGTCGCTGCCACGGCACGTCTGACATTGTCCCCAGGAGACGCTCGACGCTGACTGATGCCTGCTTGACGCGCGCTATGAACATACCGTAGAGGTATGCAGACTCCGTGACCAGGTGGAGGAGGAAGACGAAGAGCGCAAACTCGCCGAGCGTAATGCCGACTTCTCCTGTTGCTCCGAGCCGACCGGCTGCCAACAGCAGGATGAGCCCGGTGCCGATGTTCACGGTGTTCCGGAACACAGCCTCGAGTACCGCGGTGAGCGTGCGATCTCGTACCATCATTGTCTTGCGTACGTCGTTGAGATCCGTAAACCGCTTCAACATGTGGGTTTCGGCGCCAGCTACTTTCACCGCCTGGGTCGCAGCGAAGGTCTCGCCGAGGAACCCCGTGATTGCTTCGGTGGCGTCGCGGGCGTCTCGCCGGTACCGACGTACAACGCCTCCGGTGCGGTTCGAGACGACTGCCACGATGAGGACGGGAACGGCGATGACTGACGCAATGACAGGGTCGATCGAGAGCAGAATTCCGAATGCGATCAGGCCGGAGACGAGAGCACCGACGAAATCGACGAAGATGTCGAATGGCTCGACGACGTGTTCAACGTCATCGCGGAACCGGCTGACGATCTCCCCGGGAGTCTCGCGGAGTCCTGCAGCTCCGGGGAGCTCGAAGATCCGGACGAGCAGGTTGCGCCGAATGGTTCCGCCTGCCCGAAAGAGCAGCGATCCGTGATTACGCATTCCCAGAAAGATGAAGATCGTTCGCACGATTGCGTACACAACAACAGCTCCAATGATCATTGTTAGGGTGTTGACGGGAATCCCTTCTGGGAGCGCGTCGAAGTAGTACGCCGTGATGAGTCCGATCAGGATCGGCATCGTCCAGATCGTTATCCACAAGAAGAGAGCAATGCTGTAGCGAATCGGCTGTTGCCGGATCATCCTGAACATCACCCGCATGTAGGCCGGTGTTGCTGAGGGTGGGGAGGGTGCTGAGGCTGGTGTTGGAGTTGGTTTCGCGGTCATGTGAGTGCATCCTCTATTCCTGTTGCGAGGAGTCCTGAGAAGACCGAATTCGGATCGGCCTCGAGGCGCTCCCGGTCGCCGTACTCGATGACACGTCCGTTATCGAGGATGACGATGTCATCTGCTCGCGCCACCGTTGAGAGTCGGTGCGCAATGAGGATTGCCGTGCGATTCTTGAAGAGCTGGTCAACGGCTCGCTCGAGGAGAGCTTCTGTTGCAGGGTCGAGGCGCGAGGATGCCTCGTCGAGCACGACGACTCCGGGATCTCTCAGATACACCCTCGTGAACGCGAGGAGTTGGGCCTGCCCGCCGGAGAGGCCCCCGGTACCGGAATCTAGCTTCGTGTCGAGACCATCGGGGAGTGACGCCAACCATTCGTCAAGTTCGAGCCTATGGATGACCCCGAGGAGCTTCTCGTCGCTGACCGAATCGTCGAAGAACGTGAGGTTGTCTCGCACCGATGCACGGAAGAGTTGTACATCTTGGGTGACCATTGCAACGCGTCTCCTGAGATCGGTGCTATCGATATCCCAGGTTGCTGATTCTCCAATGCGCACGACGCCGACCTGAGGCTCGTACATGCGAGTGACGAGCCGCGCAATGGTCGACTTCCCTGACCCTGTGCGTCCCAACAGGCCGATGACTCGCCCTGGGGCGATGTTAAAGGAGATGTCATCGAGGATGGTTTCGTTCCCGGCTTCATCGTCGTAGCGGAAGGTCACCCCCTCGAACTGAACCCGGAGCGGCCCGGCAGGTAGGCGCTGTTCGCCGCGCTGAGAGAGGGTCGACTCTCTCGCGAGGAGCTCTTCGACGCGCTCGATGGAAGCACCTGCCTTCTGGAGGTCGATGAGCTCCTCCCTGATCTGTTCAATAGGCCGGTGCCCCATCTCGACGTACTGGTACACGAGGTAGACGGAACCAAGGGTGAGTGCGCCGATGCCGAAGAGCCAGGCGCCAGAGACGAAGACGACACTGATCGATGCAAAATAGAGCATCATTGACGCACTCCACATCATTGCCCACCCTGTCCAGCCTCGGATGACCTGTGGGAGCCACTTGCGTTGGATCGTGTCAAAACGAGAGAGCATGAAACCTGTAGCGCCGCTTGCTTCAATGTCCTCTCTGCCATCGACTTGCTCTCCGATCAATCCGTACATCTCGGCGCTGGTAGCTCGGATCTCCTTCTGCCACGGGACGATGACGCCGTGGAGTCGGAAGAGCCCGAGGAATGTGCCAACGGTCAACACGGTGATGGCGAGACCCACGATCCACGACTCGACCCAGAGCAGAACAATGACACCGAGGAGAAGCGCACCGTTGCCGATCACTTTGATGATCATCGAGGAGAAGAAGTTCGAGAGCGCCGTGACATCACCGTCGATTCGCTCAATCAGCTCGCCGGGGCTTGTGCCTTTGTGGAATCCCATCTCGAGACCGAGCACGTGTTCCGTGAGGTCTGTTCGGAGTTGGTTTGTAGCTGACCATCCGATCTGCTCAGCAATGTAGGTGGCCCACACGGCGAAAAGCTGATGAGTCAGAGCAATCACCATGAACGCGATAGCTATCGGGATCAGAGCTGACGCGTCGTGGCCCGCGACCGCGTTGTCGATGAAACGCCTGATGAGCTGTGGATTGGCGAGTTGCAGCGCAATCGTGGCGGCGAGGACTGCGATGAGCAGTACTGCTTTTGCGCGATGCGGCCGGAGGTATCCAGCGAAGAGTCTGAAGTATGCACGTACGGGGATCATGGGTGGTCCTTGCGGAGTCGAGGGGGAGGTGGGGCACGGAGAGGTGCCAGGAAGACGAATCCGTCACCTTGGTGGATCTCGAGAGTGGGGGAGACGCTGTTTCTACAGCATGTCGGCGCGCGCGAGAACCGGTGATGGTGGATTCAG
>CAYYGI010000165.1:0-3843 GCA_964471085.1 uncultured Acidimicrobiaceae bacterium | reverse complement strand
GAGGAGATCGAGGGGTTCTCGGTGGTCTCCGCATCGTGTCGCACGGTCGTCTATAAGGGGCTGTTTACCGCCGACACCATCGAAGAGTTCTTCTGGGATCTCAAAGATCCGATGTACGAGTCGGACTTCGTCATCTTCCACCAGCGGTACTCAACGAATACGAATCCGTCGTGGGAGCTCGCCCAGCCCTTCCGGATGCTTGCACACAACGGTGAGATCAACACGGTGCAGGGCAATCGGGTGTGGATGGCTGCAAGATCCAACGATCTGGGGGAGAGCGTGTGGGGGGACCGAACCGCCGATGTTGCACCGCTTGTACGCCCAGGGAGGGGGAGCGACTCTGCAAGCCTGGACGAAGCAATGGAAGTTCTCGTACGCTCCGGGCGCGACGTTGCACACGCCAAGGAGATGCTCATTCCCCAGGCGTGGGAGAACGTCACCGACCTCGACCCAGAGCTGAGGGCCTTCTACGAGTACCACGCATTCCTCGTCGAGCCGTGGGATGGTCCTGCTGCAATTGCTGCAACGGACGGCAGGTTGCTCATTGCAGGTCTCGACCGCAACGGGTTACGGCCTGCACGCTGGACGCTCACACCCGACGTTGTACTCGTGGCCTCTGAGGCCGGTATTGCTCCCGAGGTCGAAGTGCTCGCGGTCGACACCGGACAGCTCGGGCCTGGCGAGATACTCGCGGTTGATCTCGCTGACGGGTCCGTCCACTTCTCAGATACTGTCAAGGAGCGTCTTGCACGTCATGCGCCCTATTCGGAGTGGATCACGACCCAGACTGCTTACGTGCGCGACCCTTTCGATGATCTCCAGGATCTTCGTTTCGATCCAGAGGCGCTTGCACGAGTCTTCGGCTACACGGCCGAGGAGCGCAGGCTCCTCCTCCAACAGATGACCGAGGGGAGGGAGCCGGTCCTCTCAATGGGGCACGACACCGGCCTTGCTGCGCTCTCTGAGCACCCTCAGCGCTTGTCGCGTTACTTCCACCAGTCCTTTGCTCAGGTGACGAATCCCCCAATGGACCCTATTCGGGAGAAGCTTGTGATGTCGTTGCGAACGTACATTGGTCGCCATGGCTCGCTTCTCGAAGAGACGCCTCAGCAGGCTCGCATGATGGAGCTCGCTTCTCCCGTCCTCTCTGATGCCGATCTTGAGGTGCTCACCACATCGAGTGATTCGTCATTCGCCTCTGCATGGTTCGACGTGCTCTTCGATCCGGCGGGGGGAGCTCCGGGAATGGTGTCGGCTCTTCGTGAGATCTGCGCAGAAGTTGAAGCTGCTGTACGAGAGGGGGTAACGATTGTTGTGCTCTCAGATAGGGGCAGTGACGAGCGGAGCGCACCGATTCCCATCACGCTCGCGGTTGGGGCGGTGCATCACCATCTGATCGAAACTGGCCAGCGGCTCCACGCCTCGATTGTCGCGGTCTCGGGTGAGCCTCGTGATTCCCACGACCTCGCGTGCTTGATTGGTTTCGGGGCTGCGGCTGTGAATCCGTATCTTGCAATCGAGCAGGTACGAGCAATGGCTGTTGTGGGCGATGTTCCCCAGGGGGTTATCGAAGCCCAGGAGAATTATCGGTCGAGCTTGGAGGAAGGGCTGCTCAAGATCATGTCCAAGATGGGCATCTGTACCGTGAAGTCTTACCGATCTTCTGAGCTCTTCGAGGCTATGGGGATTGATGAGGAGGTGTGCGATCTTGCGTTCAGGTTCGCACACCGCCGTGTCGGTGGTGTTGGTTTTGACCGCATTGCGGCCGACGTCATCGAGCGCCACAAGCGATACACAGGTGAGGGAGACGAGATCGAGGGATACTACAAGCATCGCAGAGGGGGTGTGCCTCACATTGCGGCACCTCGCGCGGTGCTTGCGCTTCAGAAAGCGGTGCGCTCCGGAGAGTTGGAGTCCTTCGACTCGTATCTAGCGCTCGTTGAGGGTGAGCGACCGATCATGGAGATTCGAGATCAGCTCACCATTGAGCCGCTTGGCAACTCCCTGCCTATCGAGGAGGTCGAGCCCGTCGAGCGCATCACTGAGAGGTTCGTCACCGCAGCTATGTCGATGGGAGCACTCTCCAAGGAGGCGCACGAGACTCTTGCTGAGGCGATGCACCACATCGGAGGTCTCTCGAATTCAGGGGAGGGGGGTGAGGATCGGAGCCGATTCGGTACGAGCCTCAACTCGCGGATCAAGCAGATCGCGAGCGGCCGGTTCGGCGTGACGCCGGGCTATCTGGCATCGGCAGATGAGTTCCAGATCAAGATGGCTCAGGGATCGAAACCAGGGGAGGGGGGGCAGCTTCCTGGGCAGAAGGTCACGCCGGAGATTGCGAAGCTTCGGTACACGGAGCCGGGCGTCACGCTCATCTCACCACCACCACATCATGACATCTACTCCATTGAGGATCTTGCACAGCTCATTTACGATCTCAAGACGTTTAAGCCGCTCGCGAGGGTCTCCGTGAAGCTCGTCTCGGGTCCCGGCGTCGGGACCATTGCCGTGGGTGTGGCGAAGGCCTCCGCAGACGCTATCACGATCTCTGGGAGTGGGGGCGGCACGGGAGCTTCCCCCCTCGTGTCGATCAAGCACGCAGGATCGCCCTGGGAGTTGGGACTCGCAGAGGCTCACCAAGCTCTCGTGGCGAACGGTCTGCGTTCAGCCGTTCAGGTAGAGACCGATGGGAGTCTGCGCACTGGGAGGGACGTCGTTGTCGCGGCGCTGCTCGGTGCGGACCGATTCGGTTTCGGAACTCTGCCACTCTTGGCTCTCGGATGCAAGATGATCCGCCAGTGCCACGAGAACACTTGTCCCGTGGGGATTGCTACCCAACAAGAGGATCTCCGTGCCAAGTACACGGGGTCCGTTGATCAGGTCATCTCTTTGTTCACTCTGATTGCACACGACGTGCGCCGCACCCTTGCTGCAATGGGTGCTCGTTCGATCGGGGAGATCGTTGGGCGCGCCGACCTCCTTGCTGCTTCTCGCAGCGGCATTGAGAAGGATTTCACAGACCTCCTTGTGCGTGCAGATTTCAGTCAGGATCGCAGTTTCCGTCGCGTAGGGCGATCACCGATCGGTGAGCAGCTCGCCGAGGTTGGGAGGGCAGTTCTCAGAGGCGAGGGGCCGATCACTGTTGCCTACCCGATTGCGAACACCGATCGCTCGGTTGGGACGAGGCTCTCGGGGGAGATCGCCGACATCATGGGCGACGACGGCATCGCGGAGGGGGAGCTCCGCATCAGGCTCTCTGGCACTGCAGGCCAGTCTCTTGGAGCTTTTCTTGCGGAGGGAATCGAGATTGAGCTTGATGGAGTGGGGAATGACTACGTTGGTAAGGGCATGGGGGGCGGTTCGATCTCGGTTCGGCCATTTACCCAGTCGTCGACGTCACCCCAAGGTGCAGGCAATGCCTGCCTCTACGGTGCCACCGGTGGGAAGCTGTACGTCGCGGGAGCGGTCGGGCAGCGATTCGCCGTGCGGAACTCAGGCGCCGAGGCTGTTGTGGAGGGCACCTCTGATCATCCGTGCGAGTACATGACGGGGGGGAGAGTCGCAATCCTTGGCCCGGCTGGTCGCAACATCGCTGCAGGGATGACAGGGGGAGTGCTCTATCTCTACGATGTTGACACATCGGTCAAGGCACACATTGCAGAGTCCGCGCCCTCACCAAACCGACTCGACGAGAGAGATGCATCCGAGCTGAGGGCCATGATTACTTCACACGCCGATCGCACGGGTTCGGTGTTTGCAACCCAGCTCCTCTCCAATTGGTCAGAGGCTCTCCGCCACTTCTGGGTGCTGCGGCCCGAACCGCCGAATATCTCAGATGTTGCA
>CAYYGI010000164.1:0-3879 GCA_964471085.1 uncultured Acidimicrobiaceae bacterium | reverse complement strand
GGTGGCCTCTGAGACGTCGATAGCGCCTGCCTCGCCGAAGTTGATGGCGTCGCCGGTCACCGTGCCGATCTTGCGGTGGGGAGCGTCGGTGTCGAGGGCGTCACCGTGTGCAATGGCGATAAAACGTAGCGGGGTCTCGTCGAAGAGGTCGGGGCCGGAGATGCTGTTGACCTGCATTCCAATGCCTGACTTGATCGCTACCTCCGAGAGGGCAACGGCAAGCCCACCCGTAGAGATGTCATGGAGCACGGGGGTTGTGGAGGCGAGCGCCGTTGCGGCACCGATGACTTGGCGTGCCATTTCGGCGTCTGCACCGGCGGGTCGGCCCCCGAGATTGTTGTTGATGATCCGGTCATATGCGGACGCCGCGAAGTCGCCTTGAGCATCCTGCCCCACGAGCCAGATCGACATGCCCTCTTCGGCGCGGTCAAGGCGGGGGGGGTGGCTCGGCATTGGTTCGCAGAACCCCAACATCCCGACGACGGGGGAGGGGTAGATGTCGACTCCATCCGTCTGGTTGTAGAACGAGACATTGCCACCAACCACCGGAACGTCGAGCTCCTCACAGGCCCAGGCTATTCCCTCGACGGACTCGATGAACTGCCACATGACACCCGGCACCTCGGGGTTCCCGAAGTTCAGGTTGTCAACCAACGCGAAGGGGCGTGCTCCCGTTACCGCGACGTTTAAGGCCGACTCAAACACGATCCTGGCCGAGCCGCGTCGCGGATCGAGATAGACGCGAAGCGAGTCGCCGTCAGTGGAGACAGCAAGGCCCTTCTCTGTCCCCTTGATGCGCAGCAGTGAGCCGTTATCTCCGGGCTCAATGACCGTGTTCAGGAAGAGCATGTGGTCGTACTGGCGTGAGATCCATGTGCGGTCCCCGATCGCGGGATCGTCGAGAAGTACGCGCAGTACGTCACCTGCGTTCAGATCTTCGGGAACCTGGGGCTCGCGCTCCCACGCCTCGTCGAGATAGCTAGGCCGCTCGGCCGGGCGATTGTATACGGGGGCATCGCCAGCTAGTGATGCCGCAGGAACTTCACCGACGAGCTCTCCTTCAGCGTAGATCAGGAGCTGGGGCCCGGCGGTGATCACACCGATCGTTGACGCTTCGATCTCCCACCGCTCAGCAATACTGAGCACCTCTGCTTCGTTCTCGGGAGTTACTACTGCAAGCATGCGTTCTTGGGATTCAGACATAAGGATCTCTCCGGGACTCATATCTGGCTCCCGGAGATGCACTTTGTCGAGATCGACATCCATCCCCATGCCTCCAGCACCTGCAACTTCAGATGTTGCGCACGAGATGCCGGCCGCTCCGAGATCCTGGATTGCGACGACGAGGTTGCGATCGTAGAGCTCGAGGCACGCCTCGATGAGCTTCTTCTCCTCGAAGGGGTCCCCGACTTGGACGTTCGGTCGCTTCTCCTCATCCCCCTCCTCGAAAGATGCAGAGGCAAGGATCGAAGCTCCACCAATACCGTCGCGGCCTGTCGCGTTTCCGAGCAGCATTGCAAGGTTCCCCTCCCCTGAGGCTGCAGAGAGCACCAACTGTTCGCGCTTCAGGATGCCGAGTGCCATCACGTTCACGAGTGGATTCTTCGAGAAGCGGTCTGCGAACTCGACCTCTCCCCCGAGGGTCGGAACCCCGACCGCGTTGCCGTAACCGGCAATACCGGAGACGACTTGTTCGAAAAGGTACCGGTTGTGAGGATCATCGAGAGGCCCGAACCTGAGCGGATCCCACACCGCTATCGGCCTTGCTCCCATCGTGAAGATGTCCCTGAGAATGCCGCCAACACCCGTCGCTGCACCCTGGTACGGCTCGACATAGGACGGGTGGTTATGACTCTCGATTCGGAGCGCAGCGAGCCAACCATCACCGAGGTCGACAACCCCCGCGTTCTCTCCCGGGCCGACAACGACCCACGGTTGGTCGGAGGAGAATCTTCCAAGATGGGTGCGTGAAGACTTATACGAGCAGTGTTCTGACCACATGACGGAGTACATAGCGAGTTCTGCGGCGAGAGGTTCGCGCCCGAGAATGCGGATGACATCGTGGTACTCGTCATCTGTCATACCTAACTTGATATGGTCGGGGGTGTGGTGGTCAGCGACGCCAGAGGTGGTCATGCGGTCACCAGCTCTGTGGATGCGAGGAAGCTCTCGATGAGCACCCTGCCATCGGTTGATCCGAGGATCTCCTCGAATGCCCTCTCGGGGTGGGGCATGAGCCCAGCCACGTTGCGTGCTGCATTCGTGATGCCTGCAATGTTGTTCGTTGATCCATTCGGGTTTGTAGTGCTCTCCACCAGGCCATCGGCATCGGAGTATCTGAGAATCACATCGCCCCCAGATTCGATATCGTCGATGTCATCAGCCACATAGGCACCCTCGTAGGAGTTGAGGGGGATACGCAGGACCTGCCCGACATCGGCTGCTCTTGTGAGGACGCTCTCTGTTGATTCAACGCGGAGGTTCACAGGTTCGCAGATAAATTTGAGGTCCCGGTTTGTGACAAGGGCGCCCGGCAGGAGACCTGTTTCACACAGGATCTGGAAACCGTTGCAGATGCCTATCGTCGGTGTCCCAGCGTTTGCGAGTCTCGTGACTTCTTCCATGATTGGGGAGAAGCGTGCAATGGCACCGGTGCGCAGGTAGTCGCCGTGAGCAAACCCACCGGGGAGGACGACTCCCTTGGCACCGCTCAGATCCGTGTCACGGTGCCACACCATCTCGGTGTCCGCCCCAGCGAGGTGCAGGGCGTGAGCAATGTCATGCTCGCAATTGGTGCCAGGGAAAACAATGACCGCGATCGTCACGACACAGACTCGATCTGATACGTCTCCATGACCGGGTTAGCGAGGAGTTTGGTGCACATTGCTTCAACCCGGGAGCGGGCCTCCTCCTCAGAGGGTGCCTCAAGCTGGAGTGCAATGGTTCTGCCAAATGCAACATGGGAGACTTCAGTGAAGCCGAGGTCGCTCAGTGCTCTCTGAGTGGTGGTTCCTTCCGGATCGGAGAGGCCGGGTTTGCGCGAGATTGATACGATGAATGAGTACGTCAAGATGCCCCCATCTTTGCACAATACTGGTGGAATGAATCTCCCGTGAGTTGCTCGTACACCTTGACGTAACGATCTGATGTCTCCTGGATGACTTCGCGAGGGAGGAGAGGTGCGGGGGAAGTCTTCCCCCACTCATCCTGGCCTTCGAGCCAGTCGCGGACGGGCTGCTTATCGAGTGAGGGCATCACCGCTCCGGGCACCCAGCTCTCCTCGGGCCAGTATCGAGACGAGTCAGGGGTGAGCACTTCATCAATGAGGATGATCTCCCCATTCACTTCACCGAACTCAAATTTTGTGTCGGCGAGGATGATCCCCCGTTCGGCTGCGTACTCGGCACCCTTCACGTAGATGTCGATCGACCTTGCACGCACCTCCTCGTACACGGCGTCGCCAACCAAGGCTCGCGCCTCTGCTTCGGTGAGGTTCTGGTCATGGCCGTCGTACGCCTTGGATGCTGGAGTGAAGGTGGGGGTAGGGAGCTTGGATGCTCTCTCAAGGCCGCTGGGGAGATGTTCAGTCGTGGGCCCACCGCCCGAGGAGTACTCCCTCCACGACGAACCGTAGAGATATCCTCGCACCACGCACTCCATGGGGATGACTTCAGCGGCAACGACAAGCATTGCTCTCCCCGCGTACTCCTTCTGTTGTTGGGGGGTTAGGAAGTCCATCGTCGAGGTGTCGATAGAGATGAGATGGTGCGGTGTGTCGAGGATGTTGAACCAGTGGGAGGACAAGCCGGTGAGCACTTGGCCCTTGTGGGGAATCTCCTGAGAGAGAACGACATCGAAGGCTGAGATGCGGTCCGATGC
>CAYYGI010000163.1:0-3954 GCA_964471085.1 uncultured Acidimicrobiaceae bacterium | reverse complement strand
CAGGAGACTACGCAACCGGAGCAAATCATATTCTGCCAACCGGGGGGCTTGCACGGGCGTACGGGCCACTCTCTGTGGAGGACTTCGGTTCGTGGCGCCAGGTCCAGACCTTGACCCGCGAAGGGCTCGCTGGTCTTGCTGACACAATCACGTCCCTCGCGAACGCTGAGGGGTTCACCGCGCACGCACACTCAGTAACAATCAGGTTGCAGCCCCGACAAGAGAAGAGACTGGATACAACACCGTGACAGAGACAACGAGTGCAACGCCAGATGCGTCCCGAACCGCACGAATCGAGCGATCAACCAGGGAGACCAACGTCGTTGTTGAGATTGATCTCGATGGGAGAGGCACGGCGAACATCTCGACCGGGATAGGGATGTTCGACCACCTGCTCACCGCATTCGCCCACCACTCTCTCATCGATATCTTCATCACAACCAATGGCGACCTCGAAGTTGACGACCACCACACCGTTGAGGACACCATGCTCGTGCTCGGCTCAGCAATTGACGAAGCCCTGACAGATCGCTCAGGCATCACTCGTTACGGCGACGCCACCATCCCAATGGATGAAGCCTTGTCGAGCGTTGCAATCGACGTCGGGGGTCGCCCATATGCAGTGATCGATCTGTCGTTTCGTGCCGACCGGATCGGGGCACTCTCCACACAGATGATCGAGCACGCGCTTGAAGCGTTCAGCCGAACTGCACGTGCAACAATACATATCACAGCGTCGGGGCGCAACGATCACCACATTGCTGAAGCAACCTTCAAGGCGCTCGCTCACTCCTTGAGGAGAGCTATCGAGATCGACGTTCGCAGGGACGGCATCCCCTCCACCAAGGGATCATTGTGATGCGGGTAGCGGTCATTGATCACGGCGCTGGAAATCTCGTGTCGATAACGCGCGCCCTTGAGGTGGCCGGAGCTGCTCCCACAATCGTGACCGAGGGAGCGCTCAACAGCTTCGATCGAGTCGTCCTCCCCGGTGTTGGCGCCACAGGGCCTGCTATGGCCACGCTCAACCGCTCAGGGCTGGCAGACGAAGTGCGTAATTTCGAAGGCCCGCTCCTCGGTGTCTGCGTTGGTATGCAACTCCTCTTCGACTTCTCGACAGAAGATGACACAGAGTGCCTTGCTCTGATTCCTGGAACAGTTCAACGCCTCACTGCCTCCCCCCTCCCCCACATCGGCTGGAACTCGGTCTCGAACAATGAGTACGGGATCTTCGAGCGACTCGACAGAGAAGAACTCTTCTACTTCCTCCACAGCTTTGTTGGGCACCCCACTGACCCGGCCGTCACCGTTGGAGAGACAATGCATGACAACAACGTGTTCCCCTCCGTGGTGGCATCTGGGAACGTGACCGGTGTGCAGTTCCATCCGGAACGGTCGGGAGATGCCGGGCTCACTCTCCTCTCGAACTTCCTTGGCGGAGCTACCAAGGTGCACCATGTTGCGTAAGCGTGTCATCCCGTGTCTTGATGTGAAGGATGGAAGAGTCGTCAAGGGAGTTCGGTTCGTTGATCTCACTGACGAGGGCGACCCTGTCGAGCTCGCGCAACGCTACGCCCGTGAAGGCGCCGACGAGATCTGCTTCCTCGACATTGCCGCAACGTCCGAGGGGAGAGCCACCATGCTCGACACTATCCGAGCTACCGCAGAGAACGTGTTCATCCCCCTCACTGTGGGGGGCGGCATTCGATCTGTCGAGGACATGCGCGCCGTGCTGCGCGCAGGTGCCGACAAGGTCGCTATCAACTCCGCGGCAGTGCACCACCCGCGACTTGTCAAGGAGTGCGCGCGAGCCTTTGGAAGCCAGTGTGTGGTCATCTCGATCGATGCGAAACGATCCAACGGCACATGGAGTGTTCACACGCACGGCGGCAGAGTTGACACCCAGCTTGACGCGCTCACGTGGGCTACCCGAGTTGAGAGACTCGGCGCTGGCGAACTTCTTGTTACCTCGATGGATAGGGACGGCACGAATACTGGCTACGACCTCGCTCTCCTCGCAGCGCTGCGCCAACGCATAAGCATTCCGATCATTGCATCAGGCGGTGCAGGCGAACCAGACCACCTGGTCAGCGCCATTACCAACGGTGGCGCAGACGCGGTTCTCGCGGCATCTATCTTCCACCGCTCACAGCACTCGATCGCCGACGTCAAGCAATGTCTTGCCGATGCCGGGGTGCCGGTACGGGTCGTTCCATGATGGAGCTGCCTGCATTTAGCGAGATAAAAACCCAGAGTGATGGACTCGTCGTGTGCATCGTCCAGGATCTCTGTACCCGTCGCGTGCTCATGGTTGGATACCAGGATGAGGAAGCGTGGGATGCAACCCTGGAGACAGGCTTCGTACACTTTCACAGTCGCTCGCGCGCCACCCTCTGGATGAAAGGGGGGGTGAGTAAGAACACGCTCTCAGTTTCGGAGATCGAGATCGACTGCGATAGCGATGCAATCCTCATTCACGCAACACCAGCGGGCCCGACGTGCCACACCGGGTCTCTCTCCTGTTTCGGGGAGAAGCGCCACTCAACCCTGGGGTCGGCTATCGACGAACTCACAGCAACGGTGGCTTCTCGCATCGGTGCCGATCCGAACACGTCGTACACGGCAACACTCATCGAGGAGGGGGACCTTGCTGCACGCAAGGTGCTCGAAGAAGCTGGAGAGCTCGCGTTTGCAGCCAAGGACACGGCAGCCGGAGGCAGCGACCAGCGGGTCGTAGAGGAAGCTGGAGACCTCATATATCACATGATCGCGCTACTCGCACAGCAGGGAGTGGCAACGAGCCGGGTGGCGCGCGAAGTGGAGACGCGTCGACGTTGAACGAATTCCGGCCTACCCTCGGGGGTATGACCAGACGCATCCTTCTTCTCCTGATAGTGCTCGCTCTCGCGACAGCAGCGTGTTCGAGCGAGCCAGAGACAGCACCCCAAGATGCCCCGGAGCCCATCACACACGAGGCGCTCATGGCAGAGATCACAACGAGAGACGGGCCCACCGTCGTCACCGTGTGGGCTTCATGGTGCTTCGTGTGCCGAGCCCAAGCACCCCTCCTAGTGGCAGCCGCCACAACGCAGAAGGACGTGCACTTCGTTGGAGTCGGTGTCCGCGATAACCCTCAAGACCTCGCCACTTTCATTGCCCAGCACTACGGCGACGCACCAATTACCCACTACTCGGATCACTCCGGCTCAGTCCCGAACGCGCTGGGTGCCGGCCGAGGCGTTCCCGTCACCTTCTTCTTTAACACAGAGGGTGAGCTCGTAAAAACCCATTTCGGCGTTCTCGATGAACCAACTCTCGCCTTCTACCTCGACGAGATCCGTATCTGATGGAATTCACGCTTCTCGCAGCCGCCGCGTTCGGAGTCGGCGGATTCTGGGCAGTGCTGGGGTGGGAAGCAAAACGAGGCAACGCGGCGCGCTGCACTCTGAACCTCTGGGATGCCGGCCTTACCGCTGGGGTAGTCGGCCTTCTCGTTGGAAGGCTCACAGAGATGATGTTGGTTGGCATCAACCCGTTCACAGATCCCGCGCAGATCATTCTCATCCGCAGCGGCGTTTCCACTATTGGTGCTTCTCTCGGAGCAGCCCTCACGTTCGCCTTTCTCGCTCGCCGCTCGCTCATCTCGGCTCTCGACGCGATCGGCCCAAGCGTACTCGCGGGCCTTGCAGGGTGGCATGTGGGAACCGTCATCGTTGGTTCGTGGCTCGGCACGCCATCGAACCTCCCGTGGGCACAAGCAGTCGCCGGTAGTAGCGTCACCCGCCACCCCGTAGAATTCTACGCGGCTGGTCTCTTTCTCGTTGCAGCAATCTCCATAGCTCTCTGGAAACAGAGAGGTCGACCACCCCTCGGGGTTCCTGGCGGACTCGCCCTCATGGCAATAGGTGGGGTGAGACTCTTGACCGAACCCCTCCGACTCTCACTCGATGGAGG
>CAYYGI010000162.1:0-3954 GCA_964471085.1 uncultured Acidimicrobiaceae bacterium | reverse complement strand
AGCGGGGTCAACGCCGGTCACGGTGCAAGGAGCGCTGCGGGTTCGAAGGTGGCGCGCGATGTTGCTTGCACGGTGAACCGTCCAAAAGCGAGCACAGTCACGGAGCGTTCAACTACAACAGTGACTGTGCGCTGGTTCCAGGATCGGTCGACGGGACAGACGCACCGCACGAGGCGCGTGTCGTTAGCCGCTGCGAACCTTGCTGCCTCCTGGGTTGGCGTTCCTGTTGCTCCAAAGGGACGGAACGTCACCGGCGCAGCCGCGAGCGCAGCAGCATCAGCAGCGCCCGCCGCCTGCACATAGCCAGCAAACCCTGCACCCACAGCACCAACTGCAACAGCGAGCATCAAAATCAGCACGATGAGGCTGAACCCGAGGATCATCGAGCCTTCTTCACCTCTCAACACGCATCGTCGATCGGGCTTGGAGCTCCACACTGAATCCCCCGAAGATCGGGGCAGCAACTGTGTGGCGGAGCGACACCGACACCGTTGCCTGCTCCCCGACCTGGGAGGGCCGGCGCACCGTGACACGAGCAGCCCTCCCTGCTTCCCCGAGCGCTGAACGCACAGCAGTAACCGCCCGAGCAGTGTCAGGGGACGCGGCAGCTTCGCGCGCCCCCTCCCTTGCCGCGTGGAGGAGCTGAATCTCAGAGCGCGCAACAACCGCGACCTCAACAATCCCAAGTACGAGCACGAGCACGAGGGGGAGGACGAGAGCGAACTCGACAACGGCCGATCCTCGCTCACTGATCACGCCCGGTTCGCGATCGACACGACCCGCTCCATGACGGTGTTAAAGAACGTCGGGAGCATGTCGGTCGTTGTCGCCCACGTAATGAGAGCGAGTGCAACAACTGCTGCTGCTACAAGGACGAGCGCGTACTCGGCTGTTGCCTGGCCTGCCTCGGAATTGAATCTCCGCGCCTGGTTGATTGGTGTCATGTTCTTCTCCTGTGTATCTGCGACTACCGGTCGCTGCGGCGGGAAGTTCAGTGACTGCGCCTATAGGCCGAGCCTTGAGAGACCTGAGATGAGTGGCGGTGCCACTGTCAAGAGCACGAAACCGGGGAGGATCAGGAACGCCAGAGGGAAGAGCATTTTTACCGGGAGTTTCCCAAGGCGCTCTCTCGCCAGAGCAGCAGCGCTGCGTCTGTGGTCCCGAGCGATCGCGTTCAGGGTGCCCGCAAGGGGCATTCCTGTCGTCTCAGACGACGCTGCGGCATCGAATATTGAACGGATGTCCTCGCGTGACAGGGGGGGTTCCATCCCTGCATCGAGGCTTCGCAGGCCACTGCTGATCTCGTGTCCAACGTCGCCTCCGATTTGGCGAGCAGTGATTGCAGCAGCGCTCCTAAATGGGAGACCCGCGGTGACACCGAGACCAACAAGTTCCGTTGCGAGCACACCGTCCTCATCCGATAGAGCCACAGCAGCACGCATCTCCCGGATGCGCATCACACGAACTGCTACAACCACCAGAGCAATAACCGCGACACCAAGGAGGGGTTGCACCATCACTGCTGCCAGCGCGGCACCTACGGCACGGCCCCTATTGGATGGAGCAAGCACCACCGCTACGACACCGAGAGCAACCGCGGTGACGAGCATCACGTCGTCCTTGCAGCAACATTGAACACGACAGCAGTCCCAATGAGCTGGAGCGTTATCCCGACTGCCATCGGGAGGACGATGAGAGCACCCCCCGGATCAGGGATACCGCGCACAGCCACAAGGCCGATCGAAGCAACGATCGGGACAACACCTACCACAACAGCAGAGAGCTTGATCTGGGCAAGTGCAACCCGGCGCTGCCTCGCGAGCTCGGTCGCGTCATCGGCCTGATCCGCAAGGACGTTGAGCGCTGCCACGATTGCAGCACCCGTGTGCTCAGAGAACGTGCAGATACCGCGAAACGCTGCGCCATTCGTCGGGAGAGCCTCACCAAGTTCGTCACCAACTCTGCTCATCGGCAAGCCCAGGAGAGCATGTCTCCGCGCCTGGGCTGGAACAGCTTCACTGTCTGACTCCGCAATTGCCGTACGGATAGTTGCACCAGCCGACACACGACCAGCAAGATGTCTCAAGAGAGTGCCTTCGTCCCTCCTCGCCTTCTTGGGGCGTCTCAGGCGAAGCGCGATGCTCACTCCTGCAGCAATGAACACAAGGACTGCAGCGACATGGACCGACACGAGAGCCATTGCGAGGATTCCAACCACGATAGGAGTAGGCACACGAAGAAGGATCGCGATGGCACCAAGCGCTGCTATGAGCATGGATACACCTCATCAAACCCGTCAGGAGTGAGATTATGAATGCTCTCGATGCGACGCAGCGAGCCGTGCCTCGCTACGAACACGACCGAGTCGATCGCAGCAGCGATCTGTCGCGCAAGGGTGCTCTCAGGGACACGTTCAGGTGCCATAGCTGCGAGCATCGCGAGGCGATCAAGAGCCTCGGCCGCACCATTCGCATGGATCGTCGACATCGACCCTGCATGGCCTGTGTTGAGTGCCTGGATCATGTCGAGGGCCTCAGGGCCACGAACTTCGCCAACAATGATGCGGTCAGGTCGGAGCCGCAAGGCGTGGCGCAACAGGGTCCGCATCGTCACTTCCCCAGCACCTTCAACATTCGCTGGATGACCTTCAAGGCGGATGACGTGGCCAGAGATGTTGAGCTCTGCTGCATCTTCTATCGTGACGATCCGGTCTTTGTCACCTATCAACGCAGCGAGGACATTGAGGATCGTAGTCTTCCCCGCTCCTGTTGCTCCGGCTACCAGAATGTTCTTCCTCGCTGCAACTGCATCCGCGAGCAGCTCAGCTCCTTGGGTAGTGATTGCACCGTGTTGCACAAGCCCTTCCATGTTGGTGACAGCCGGGGAGAACCTACGGATTGCTACAACAGGGCCATCAACAGAGGCGGGGGGGATGATCGCGTGGAGGCGGGACCCGTCAGGGAGCCTGGCATCGACAGCGGGAGAAGCTGTGTCTATGCGCAGGCCGAGAGGTGTGAGAAGTCGACGCACCAGAGCAGTGACCTCATCATCCGATCGGAATGAGACATCTGATCGTTCAAGCACACCGTTGCGCTCAATCCAGACATCGTTGAACGCGTTGACGAGCACGTCGCTCACATCAGGGTCGTTGACGAGTGCTTCAAGGGGGCCGAGTCCAACAAGAGCATCTACCGCAGCGCCAACTTCCTCGGCACCAGCGAGAGGCGCTACCTCTGGCTGTGTCGCGGTGGCAGCCTTGTGAAGCGACGCGCGATCGAGTGGCACATCAGACGAGACGAGGGACGCGACGAGGCGTTCGACTGCTCCCATCACATCTCCCAGACCTGGCGGAATGCTCGAACCCACCGATCCCTCGGGCTCGGCCGGACTCCATTGAGGAGTGCTTTGACTGTCTCTGTGCGAGGCACGGGGAGGACCGGTCCGCGGTCTGTGCGCGGAGAGGAGATCCTCGTTGCCTGGTACACCGTGCGGCCCGCAACCGTCGGCGTGAACGGCTCGGGGAGGAGGGGGAGGAGAGCAATTGCTTGCGAGCTCGCCCCTGTCGAAGGTGGACAACGGAGCACAACATTGGGCCACCGCTCAATAAGGGCAGAGAGAACTTCAGCCGCTTCCTCTGGGCCAACCCCGCCGTTGCGCAGAACAGCGGGACCCTGCTGGGTTGGTTCGAGTTGGCTGCGTGTTGGTCCATCCGCTACAAGGTCGGCGAGCGAGAAGGAGCTGGCGTATGGCGGGCCGTGCATATCAATGTCGATGACGAGCGCTGTGCCTACAGCAGCCGCAGCGCCTAAGGGGCCAATTATTCCCAACGTGACATCAACCGGGGACCAGAGTGCAAGTACCGAGATGGTGAGCCTCCATGAGACGACGAGTTCCGAACGGGGGAAGCACCCTCAACGTACGACACGCAGCGCCTCAATTCAAGAGGGACGGTTC
>CAYYGI010000161.1:0-3957 GCA_964471085.1 uncultured Acidimicrobiaceae bacterium | reverse complement strand
GGGGGGATAATTAGAGTCACGTTCGATCAAGGATGGTTTAGTGACAGCCACAAAACGAGTACCTGTGCACAACCGACACGGCTGGCGCCAATGGTTAGGAGGGTTCTTCTCCTCCTCCATTGGCCTTAAATGGCTCATGGCCCTGACAGGCATCGGGTTACTCCTCTATGTACTCGCCCACCTCATCGGGAACCTCAAGATCTTCTCTGGTATCGATCTTGCAACCGGGCAGTACCCAATCGACCTCTACTCGGAGGCGCTCAAGACTCTCGGGAGTCCCATAGTGCCCGAGGGATCGGTCCTGTTGCTATTCAGGGTTGGTCTGGCATCGATGTTCATCCTCCACATCTGGGCAGCCGCCGTCCTCACGCGACGCAACCGTGCTGCCCGTGGGCGAGGCCGTTACGATGCACCCCGTCAGTACGCAGCAGCGAACTACGCGAGCCGCACCATGCGCGCCAGCGGAGTAATCGTGCTGCTCTTCCTCATCTTTCACCTAGCCGACCTCAGCTATGGCGTTGGGCATCCCGACTACATATACGGAGCAGTGCAGAGCAACATCATTGCGAGCCTGTCAAGGCCCGTTGTGGCCTTCTTCTATATGGCAGCGAGTGCTGCGCTTGCGCTCCACATCTACCACGGTGCCTGGAGTTTGTTCCAGAGCCTCGGCTCGGTGAACCCAAAGTACAACGTACTGCGGAGGTATCTCGCTGCTGGATTCGCCGCGGTCATACTCCTCGGAAATGTCTCAATCCCGCTGGCCGTCCTGGCCGGTTGGGTCGGTTGATCGGAGATTGCGTTCATGACTGAGAACACGAATATGCTCGACGCGAAGATCCCTGAAGGCCCAATCACGGACCAGTGGGACAAACACAAATTTGACGCGAGGATCGTCAACCCAGCGAATAAGCGCAAGTACAAGATCATCGTCATCGGCACGGGCCTCGCAGGTGCCGCTGCTGCAGCGACTCTTGGAGAGCTCGGCTACGAGGTTGAGGCCTTCACTTACCACGACTCGGCGCGGAGAGCCCACTCGATCGCTGCCCAAGGTGGCATCAACGCCGCGAAGAACTATCCGAACGACGGTGACTCAATCTTCAGGCTCTTCTACGACACTGTAAAGGGGGGCGACTACCGCTCGCGCGAATCCAACGTGTACCGCCTTGCTCAGGTCTCGAACGAGATCATCGACCAGTCCGTTGCCCAGGGAGTCCCCTACGCACGCGAGTACGGAGGCCTCCTCGACAACCGATCTTTCGGCGGTTCGCAGGTGTCAAGAACTTTCTATGCACGAGGACAGACCGGACAACAGCTTCTCCTCGGCGCCTACCAGGCTCTTGCCCGCCAAGTCGGACTCGGCGCGGTCGCGTTGCATACCCGCTCAGAGTTACTCGATATCGTCGTGAAGGATGATCGAGCGGTCGGAGTGGTGGTGCGCGACCTCGTCAGCGGAGAGGTCACACCGCACTCGGCGCATGCAGTTCTCCTCGCAACAGGAGGCTACGCGAACGTGTATTTCCTGTCGACGAACGCTATGGCATGCAACGGTACGGCAGTGTGGAGAGCGCATCGCAAAGGTGCCTACTTCGCTAACCCATGTTTCACCCAGATTCATCCCACGTGTATTCCCGCCTCCGACGAACACCAATCAAAACTCACGCTCATGTCCGAGTCTCTGAGGAACGACGGCCGCATCTGGGTCCCACTTTTAGCAGGGGACGATCGTGCCCCGGGAGACATCCCTGAGGACGAACGCGACTACTACCTCGAGCGCATGTACCCCTCCTTCGGCAACCTCGCACCCCGCGATGTCGCGTCGCGAGCAGCAATGCGAATGCTCGACGAAGACAAGGGAATCGGACCACTCAAGAACGGCGTGTATCTCGATTTCAGAGATGCGATTGACCGCCTTGGCGTAGCAAAGATTGAGGAACGTTACGGGAACCTCTTCGAGATGTACGAACGGATCACAGACGAGGACCCGTACACCGTTCCGATGCGCATCTACGCGGCCCCTCACTACACGATGGGTGGGCTCTGGGTCGACTACAACCTTATGACAACACTCCCCGGCCTCTACGCGCTGGGTGAAGCAAACTTCTCCGACCACGGTGCCAATCGGCTCGGTGCATCAGCACTGATGCAGGGAGTTGCTGATGGCTACTTCGTCATTCCGAACACGATTGGCGAGTACCTCGCCGACTGGCTCAACACCACTCCCGTGTCGATCGACGACGCTGCGTTTACCGAGGTAGTCGATGAGGTGCATGCCCGCACAGAGCGACTGCTCTCAATCAACGGGACCCGTTCAGTCGACGATTTCCACCGAGAGCTCGGGAAGATCATGATTGAACGCGTCGGTCTTGCAAGAGATAGCAAAGGCCTCACAAAAGCAGTTGAGGAGATCAGAGCTGTTCGCGATGAGTTCTGGAAGGACCTCCGGGTTCTCGGAACGGGAGACTCGCTCAACCAGTCTCTTGAGCGAGCAGGAAGAGTCGCCGATTTCTTTGAGATCGCAGAGCTGATGGCCCTTGACGCCCTCAACCGTGAAGAGTCATGTGGCGGCCATTTCAGGCTGGAACACCAGACCGAAGATGGCGAAGCGAAGCGCGACGACGAGAGATACGCGTACGTCGCTGCCTGGGAGTGGCAGGGGGAGAACCAAACACAGGCACTCCACAAGGAACCACTCGAATTCGAGTACGTCGCGCTGAGCCAGAGGAGCTACAAGTAATGAACCTGACACTCAGAGTCTGGCGCCAGACCCGCCAGGATGCTCCAGGCCATTTCGAGACGTATGAGGCCAAGAACGTCAGTCCTGAAGCCTCCTTCCTCGAGATGCTCGATGATGTGAACGAACACCTCAACGCCGAGGGTCAGGAGCCGATCGCGTTCGACGAAGACTGCCGCGAAGGTATCTGTGGCATGTGCGGCGTGATGGTCAACGGACACCCGCACGGCCCGCAGGATGGAACTGCTACATGCCAACTCCACATGCGCAAGTTCTCAGACGGTGACGCAATCACGATCGAGCCATGGCGCGCATCCGCCCTCCCTGTGTTGCGGGATCTCGTTGTTGACCGCACGGCATTTGACCGAATCATCGAAGCCGGGGGGTACATATCGGTAAACACCGGTGCAGCGCCAGACGCGCATGCCACAGCAATCCCGAAAGACGCTGCGGAAGCATCAATGGATGCAGCATCCTGCATCGGCTGTGCAGCGTGCGTGGCCGCGTGCCCAAATAGCGCGGCGAGCCTCTTTACAGCAGCGAAGATCAACCACCTGAGCCTCCTCCCCCAGGGTGCACCCGAGAGATGGACCAGAGCCGTTGCAATGGTTGAGACAATGGAGGAGTTCTTCGGGTCGTGCACCAACCACGGTGAGTGCGAGTCTGCGTGCCCAAAGAGTATCTCGATCGACTTCATTGCAATGATGAATCGCGACTACATCAAGGCTCAGTTCAAGAACTTCGTGAAGACCGGGCAGCGGTGAGAGGAGGGCGCAGAGGGTTCCCGAGGCGGCGCCGGTCGAAGCTGCCTTTCCTGTACACTGCCAGTCGAAACCTCTCCAGTCGAAAGGACTACATATGGCCACATTCCTAAGTGACGATCACTTCAGCCTCGCGCACGAGGCGCTCAACGCAGACCCCGGATTCCTGACTTCGATTGCAAACGTGGACTTGACAGTCCAGTTCGACGTCTCCGGTGCTCCTGACGGCGAAGTGTCGTACCACCTCCAAGTAGCAGACGGCGCTGTTCAGACCGCCATTGGTCCTCTCGAAGGGGCAGATGTCACCGTGTCATCTGACTACGAGACCTCACAGGCAATCTCAAAGGGTGAGCTCAACGTCCAGATGGCATTCATGACGGGGAAGATCAAGGTCGGCGGCAACATGGCCAAGATCATGATGCACCAAGCAGTTCTCAATGACTACTCACGTGTCCTGTCGGGGCT
>CAYYGI010000160.1:2534-3977 GCA_964471085.1 uncultured Acidimicrobiaceae bacterium | reverse complement strand
GCTGCCTCATCGAAGCGCTGGACCCATTTCTTCCCGTGATTCGGTGTTGCGCACGGGTCGAGACAGAATACGAGGTGGTGACCCAGTTCATGGGCAACAGTCATGAGTGTGGTGACCCTCCCGAGTCTGATCGCTCCAATGTGGGGTATCGGGCCGGCGCCGCTCTCCTCAATCTGTTGAACCTTCTCCTCTCCGAAACGATGGACAAGGTGGCGGCGGGGCTGCTCCGTTGCACCGGTGAACGGGGACCTCCTGGCATGAAACCGAATCCTTGGCACCTCCACGCCAAGATCCGCACAGACCGCCTCAATGATCCTTCGAGCCTGCACGTCGTCAACAGCCAGGCCATCCAACTCGGCCAGCAGTGCCTCGTTTACAGAGAAGCGGCGGACCCGTGCATCGTGGCGCCGTTTCGGGCCTCGGTCAATCCTGTGAGGGAGAACTCTGGTGTGCATGGACACACCGTATCGGGTACCAGTGACAAAGAACGGAGAGAGGAGAGCTCTGAGCCGTTTAAGCTGCGGCGCTCATTGTTGGGAGAACACGATGGAGTATCGACGCGGAATCTGGCTCGCAGTCGGCGCGTGGATCTTCTGGGGAGTGACGCCTCTCTTCTGGAACCTCGTGGAATCGGATCCCGCGACGCTGCTTCTTCATCGCATTGCATGGTCTGTCCCCCTCCTCGCACTCGCTCTGACATGGAGTCGCCAGTGGCCCAACTTCATAGCGAGCTACTCCGGATGGAGACCGAAACTCACGACGTTCCTGTCTGCGGGGTTGCTTGCCACGAATTGGGGCCTATTCGTGTGGGCCGTTACGAGTGGGCACATCGTTGAGGCATCGCTCGGGTACTACATCAACCCCCTCGTCTCGGTGGCGCTCGGCATGTTGATCCTCAAGGAACGTCTCCGGCCTGCGCAATGGGTTGCCGTCGGGGTTGCAACGTTCGGGGTCGCTACCATGGGCATCCTCGCTGGCGTCCCCCCATGGCTCCCCCTCACACTCGCATTCTCGTTCGGGCTCTACGGCCTGTTGAAGAAACGCGCTGAGACACCTGCGCCTCTCGTCTCCCTCTTCGGTGAGACCTCCGTGATGTTCCTCCCAGCGATCATAGCAATGGTGCTCCTCGCTGACCGAGCCGATCCGGGATTCGGATCTTCTCCAGAAATGAGTGTGTTCCTTGTCACGGCAGGCCTGATCTCCGTCATCCCCCTCCTCCTCTTTGGTGCCGCAGCGAAACGGATTCCACTCTCAACGCTCGGGTTCTTACAGTACATCGCGCCGACACTTCAACTGCTTGTTGCCCTCATCGTCTTCGAGGAGTCGATTTCGAGTATTGAGTTACGAGCGTTCATCACCGTGTGGGTGGCCCTCGCGATCTTTAGCTACGATCAAGCGAAGAACACCAGATCCAGCACACGCAGAGAGACGCAGTA
This sequence comes from uncultured Acidimicrobiaceae bacterium, assembly GCA_964471085.1. Classification (GTDB taxonomy): domain Bacteria; phylum Actinomycetota; class Acidimicrobiia; order Spongiisociales; family UBA5794; genus B3-G11. The sequence goes on along the minus strand of CAYYGI010000160.1, from coordinate 2,541 downwards.
GCACGCA
>CAYYGI010000160.1:0-2434 GCA_964471085.1 uncultured Acidimicrobiaceae bacterium | reverse complement strand
CGATCAAGCGAAGAACACCAGATCCAGCACACGCAGAGAGACGCAGTAGCACGCAGCCGACCTTCTGCCTCAGCCGACCTTCGACGCTCTCTACTTCTCGCTCTCCTCGGCGGCACCCTCACCCTCACCCACATCGGCAAGCTCACCCACATCGGCACCCTCACCCACATCGGCACCCTCACCCGTGGCCTCGTTCTCTTCTTCGACATAGTGGCTTATGCATGCTCTGCCCCCGCGAACACAAGCAATAACCTTGTCCTGAATCTTCTGGAGTTCAGCGTCTCCGAACCTGCCCGAGAGCTTGATTTTCAAGTACTCACGGATCTCATCATCGGTCATCGCCTGGAACTTCTTCTTCGAAACAATCGCCGCGACCAACGAACCGATCACAGCGGCTAACACAACGACGAACAGAATCTTGAAAAATGTCTTCATGGGAACATCACCTCTTCGACAAGATTCTAACGGAGTTGGAAGCAAACGAGTACCCCGAGAGCACAGATCCAGCAAGCAGTGACGCAGTTCAGGCATCACCTGCCGCGAGCCAAGCCACGAACATCTTCGCGGCTTCAGCATCGGCAGGATCTCTGACCGTTTTGACGTACTTCACCAGAGCCGCATCCAAGTCAGACCGGGACCAGGGGCCTCGGATGTCTTCTGTAGCTGCGATTGCACCAGCGGCCTCCTCGATCGTGAACCGGCCGGCTGTCACTTCACGACCGACGACAAGGCCTGCAAGCTTCCTTCCGTGCGACGACAAGGCGACAAGCGTTGCAATGTCGTCGAAGTCCCGTACACCTCCCGCGGCGATGACAGGCTCATCGACGAGCGAGAGTGCCAACTCCAACGCTGCGAAGTTCGGGGGCTCTACGAGGGCATCCCGCCCGACTTCCGAGATCATGAACCCAGCGGCACCACCAGAAGAGAGATTGATGAGAGTCTCCTCCAAGTACTCCCCCGTCTCTTCAGTCCACCCCTTGATCGAGATCTCGAAATTTGGGCGAACATCTAACGACACAACAATACGATCGGGGTGTCTGCGGTTGAGTTCCCAGAACAGCACCTGGTCGATGATTGGAAGAGTTCCAAGGACAACTCGCGATGCCCCCATCCCGAGAACACGCTCAACTTCACCCTCGGACCGAATCCCGCCCCCTACCTGGGTCGGGACATTGACAGCCTTGATCATCTCAGCAATCAGATCCCTATTCTTGTAGTCACCAAAGGCAGCGGCATCAAGGTCAACAATGTGTATGCGGTGCGCACCCTTTGCTACCCACCCTCTTGCCCGATTGACCGGGTCGTCATCGAGGGCAATGACATCGCTAAGGTCACCGAATGGGAGCCGAACAGCCCTCCCGTCGAGAATATTGACTCGTGTATAAAGCTCCATGGCTGGACGGTACCAGGTATCGGTACCCACGGGATATGCGGCTCTTTAGAGATGAGCGGAGTTAACGAGATCTGGGGAGGTGACAAGCAGTAGTACGTCGTATGTATGGATGGAGTGCGACAGAGAATTACTGCTCTCTGCATTCTGCTCTAGACTCTGGTCTCTATGCTAGCCATTGAAGCGATCGACGTTGAGTTCCGCTACGGGACACATCTCGCTGTCAGCTCTTCCTCGTTCACGATTCCGGTAGGTGCTATCACAGCTCTCATTGGCCCGAATGGGTCAGGCAAGTCTACGATTCTCAACGGTATTGCCGGCCTCATCCGTCCAACATCCGGCACGCTCAGCGTGCATGGAGCCACGTCACCCCGACAAATTGCTCTGGTACTCCAGGCCACCAAAGTCAATGATGCTCTCCCCATCACGGTGCGCGAGATCGTGTCGATGGGGAGGTACGCGAGCATCGGACAGTTTCGTCGTCTCACGGATGCCGACAAAGCGATCATTGAAGTGGCGTTGGAGCGGATGTCGATCACTGATCTCGCCGGTCGACATCTCAGAGAGCTCTCCGGTGGGCAGCGCCAGAGGGTCTTTGTGGCACAAGGCCTTGCCCAAGACCACGAGGTGCTTCTCCTGGACGAACCTCTCACGGGTCTCGATCTGCCGTCAGCACAAGCGATCGATGCTGTCATCCATCGCGAACAGGAGCTTGGAAGGACGATCGTGATCAGCACCCACGATCTTGCAGAAGCAAGAGTGGCCGACTGGGTGATCCTCATGGCAGGTCGTGTCGTCTCTTGCGGTACACCGACCACGGTGCTGACCGCTACTCACTTGAAACAGGCGTACGGGCCAGCTCTGCTCCACGTCGAGGGCGAACACATCTTCCTCGATGATCCTGCTCATCGCACAACTGATGAACACCACGTTCACCGGGAACGCACCATTCACGTTGAGGCGATCCACGACGAGCTTGAGAGTTTCTAGTCCTCGATCAAGTCTCTCCTCGCGCACTCAGTTGCCACTCCAGTTGCCACTCCA
>CAYYGI010000159.1:0-4011 GCA_964471085.1 uncultured Acidimicrobiaceae bacterium | reverse complement strand
TTGATTGGAGCTTCCTCGGTGGAGTCAACGGGGCACGACCAACTTGACGTTCCGCCGAACCTTGTGCTCGTTGGCACAGAGAGGTCGGTCCTCGATCCCGATGGGAGCGAGGGGTATGATCTCGGTGGGCTCGTCGGTCTGGCAGAGACGTGGGCGACTGAGGAGTCTGTCCCTGTGAACGCCGGGCGGCTCTTCCGTATGATCAATGATAGTGCAGCGTTGCGGATCGATCTCGAATCTGTTGCTCGTGAAGCACTCCTGGCCCTCAGCGGAGAGAAACGCGGAGTTCCAACGGCTGGTGCCCAGAGTGTTCTTGAATCACTTGAAGCTGTTCGGCGATCGTCGGCACGGCTGGAATCCGCTGCCCTCGGCCTCACTGTTGTTCCGATCTCGGCTATCACCGCCACGCTTCCGCAGCTCGTGAAGTACCTCTCGAAGAATGTGGACCGCGAGGTTGGCCTTCTCCTCGAGGGGGAGGACACGTTGATCGACCGGCAGCTCATCGATCGGGTCGGTGAAGTCATCCGCCAGATCGTTGTTAATGCCGTGACCCACGGCATCGAGTCGCGCGAGAACCGAGTTGCTGCAGGTAAGGATTCTCTCGGAACAATCAGAGTGTCGGTGAGTCGCGACGACAGTCACATCCAGCTCGTCATCTCCGATGATGGGGGAGGCATTGATTGGATTGCAGTGCGCAGCGCGGCGATTGAGGCCGGTCTCATTGAGGGAGACCCGACGGCCGACGAACTGCGATCGATCCTGTTCGTTCGAGGATTTTCGACGAATCCCGAATTCGCCAAGTACACCGGGCGTGAAGAGGGCCTCGATAGGGTGGCTGAGATCGTAGAAGAAGTATTCGGCTCAATGACGCTCGACACCGTCCAGGGGAGTGGAACGAGCTTCGTGATCAGAATGCCTGCTCATCGGGCGCTCCAGAGGGCCCAGATGTTCACTGCAGGCGAGCGTACCTGGGGGATCCCAGATACATCAGTTGCCGGAATCTTGCCGATTCAGGACGTGTCGATCTCCGTGACAGAGAAGGGGAGCTCGATCGGCTTCGAGCATGAGACTGTACCGTACGCATCATTCGCATCGGTCGCGGGTCTTGATGTGGAGGGCATCCCCTCACATACGATGGTCATTCGGAGCCCGACCGGGCTCGTAGCACTTGCAGTCGACGAGATTCTCGACATCCACGAGGTCGCCACGAAGGATCTTGGACCTCTGCTGAGCGGCACATCGGTGGTCTCCGGGGTTGCTCTCCTCGGAGGGGATGACACGGTGATGCTCGTTGATGCAGGACGCCTCGCGGAGAACATGCGGTCTGTTGGCGAGCAGACTACTGGTCCGGTACACAAGATCCTCGTTGTCGACGACAGCCAAGGTGTGCGCCAGGTTGTCTCAGGCCTCTTGGCCTCGCACGGTTTCTCTACTGTCTCAGCCGATGGCGTCTCGGAAGCTCTGGCCCTTCTTGCTGAGAATGGTGTTGATGCGCTCGTCGTGGACTTCTCTATGCCGAGAGCTGACGGAGTTGCCCTGATTCACATGGTTCGCCAGCGATACGGAGAGATCCCAGTCGTCATGCTCTCCGGCGTTGCATCAGCCGAGGATCGCAGCAGAGCCGAGAGAGCAGGGGTCGACGCGTTCTTCGACAAAGCGGATTTCGCAAAAGGCGGACTCGTTCAGAAACTCAGAGAACTCATCAATGCCGAGACCAATGGCGAGAACGACTTGGGAACGCAAGACTCCGTCATAGCCTCATAGAAGAGCACCGATCTTGGATTGCGGGTTTCGGGTCTCTGTTCTCTCACACTTCGTACTACGTTCCTGTGCATGTCCGAATCCCCCCTTCTCACAGATCTGAACCCGACGCAGCGTGAAGCAGTAGCTGCTACCGAGGGGCCGGTGCTCGTGATGGCGGGTGCAGGATCGGGGAAGACGCGTGTACTCACCTACCGCGTTGCCCACCTGGTGCGTGACCTCGGTGTCTCTCCGTACGAGATTCTCGCGATCACTTTCACGAACAAGGCTGCAGGCGAGATGAGAGAGAGGGTTGAGCAACTCATTGGTCGTGCTTCGTACAACATGTGGGTGTCTACGTTCCACTCGGCGTGTGTGCGGATACTGCGCCAGGAGATCCACCGGCTCGGCTATCGCTCAGCGTTCTCGATTTATGACAACGCTGACTCGACACGTCTCTTGGCGATGTGCATCAAGGATCTTGACCTTGACTCAAAGAGCTTCCCCCCACGACAGGTGAAGGCTGCGATTTCAAGAGCGAAGAACGAGCTCATTGACTATGAGACGTTCGCGAGCCAGGACTCAGGCTTCCGTCACGAACAGGTGTCCGACATCTATCGCCTCTACCAGCAGCGACTTGTGCAGGCCTCCGCAGTGGATTTTGATGATATCTTGACGCTCACCGTCGAGATCCTCCAGGCTTTTCCAGACGTGCTCGAGTCGTGGCAGAACCGCTTCCGGTACGTGCTCGTCGACGAGTATCAAGACACGAACCGCGCCCAGTACCTGTTGGTAAAAATGCTTGCTGCTCAGCATCTGAACATCTGTGTTGTTGGGGACTCAGATCAGTCGATCTACGCCTTTCGGGGTGCAGACATGCGCAACATCCTTGATTTCGAGAAGGACTATCCCGATACCAGGGTGATCCTCCTTGAACAGAACTATCGCTCAACACAGACGATTCTCGACGCCGCGAACGCACTGATCGCGAAGAACGCGAGCCGGATACCGAAGAATCTCTGGACAGAGGAAGGCGATGGGGAGCGGATCGCCGTCTTCAAGGCCGACGATGAGCAGGAGGAGGCGGTGTACATTGCTGAAGAGGTTGGAAGGCTTCAAGATGGTGGCTTCAGCCTCAACGACATTGCTGTGTTCTACCGCACGAACGCCCAATCTCGAGTCATCGAGGAGATGTTTGTGCGCTTCGGGGTCCCGTACCAGGTTGTGGGTGGGCTCAAGTACTACGACCGTAGAGAGGTCAAGGATGCGCTCGCCTATCTGCGTGCAGTAGTGAACCCTGACGACCAGGTATCGGTGAAACGCGTCATCAACACGCCGAAGCGATCGATCGGGAACACGTCTGTTGCACACGTTGACCGCTTCGCGGATCTGCACGGGATCACGTTCATGGAAGCGTTGCTGAGAGTTCCCGAGATCGATGCGTTGACACCTCGAGCTCAGAACGCTATCGCCGAATTCACTGCTGTCATGGATCTGCTCACCGAGAGAGCAATCGAGGGACCAGAGTCAGCACTTGAAGCAGTCCTCAACGACACCGGCTATCTCGACATGATTCGAGAGGAGAAGAGTATTGAGGCCGTGGGGCGCGAGGAGAACCTCAAGGAGCTTCTCAGCGCACTGGCCGAATTCGAGGTGATCGGTCCTGTGTCGATGGGGCCCGATGAGTGGCAGGAGCTCGGTGGCGTTGAGAAGCTCCAACTCTTCCTCGAAGCAATCAGTCTGGTTGCTGACCTCGATGCCATACAAGAGACAGACACGGTGACGCTCATGACGCTCCACAACGCGAAAGGTCTCGAGTATCGAGTGGTCTTTCTCACAGGCCTTGAAGATGGAGTGTTTCCGCATGTGCGCTCCCTGGGTGATTCAAGGGAGCTTGAAGAGGAGCGTCGGCTCTGCTACGTCGGGGTGACACGTGCAGAGGAACGGCTCTACCTCACCCGTGCGGTCACCCGGAACTTGTGGGGCCAGACGAACTACAACGGACCGAGTCGCTTCCTCTCCGAGATCCCCGAGCATCTCACGTCAAAGGCGCGACGGAGTCGGAGGCGCCCGACGATGGAGACGCGTGCGCCGACGAGCACCGTCTCCGACGCGGAGATAGCGATCGGTGACAGGGTGAGGCACTCCCACTGGGGGGAGGGCGTCGTGCGCGAGGTCGTCGGGGAGGGGGAGAGAGCCGAGGCAGTCGTGACCTTTGAGAGTCACGGCGTCAAACGCCTTCTCCTTGCCTGGGCACCCCTTGAGAAGTGT
>CAYYGI010000158.1:0-4024 GCA_964471085.1 uncultured Acidimicrobiaceae bacterium | reverse complement strand
GAGTCGACTCCCCTGGGTGGGTCTGAGGGGTGATGCATCGTGAACTGGATAGCAAAATGTGATGCGCCGAGTACGGTGAGGACCTCTGCACCGAGTCTGCCATGGTCAAGATACGACTTCCACCGTCCCGTTGTTGGAACTCTGAACATTCCCAGGACGGTTGCAGAGGAGCGAGCAATAGCTCCGAGGTCCGATGCAACTTTTCCTACATCGTGGAGGAGGGCTGCTTCTGCAAGGACAGGATCCCCGTCAACTCTCCGCCACACATCAAAGGCGTGGCGCTGATCCTCACTGCGCTGCGAGAAGAATACGCGGGTAAGCACCGGGTCAAGAGCGCTGGAGACCTCCCCCTGCTCGTGGGGTGTCAGAGGCCTTGCAGTGAGGAAGCCGATGAAGCGGCGGAGAAGGTGGATACGGTTGCCTAACAGGACTTCGTCTTACAAGCAATGCACATTGCCGACGTCGGGAGGTGCTCCAATCGATCGGGCGCAATAGGCCCCCCGCACGCACAGCAGATGCCGTAGGTACCGTCCTGCACGCGAGCAATGGCAGCTTCCACCTCATCGAGACGTTTCTTGAGGTTCACGATGATCCCCATCGTCTCTGTCCGTTTCGCGGTAGCGGCACCAGCATCTGCAAACGCATCCCCAAAATCCATCTCGCCGGTGAGATCCCCACTCTCATCCGAACCGAGTTCAGCGAGTTGACGCAGAATCCTCACCCTCTCCTCTTCGAGGGCTTCAGCAGTCTTAGCGATATCGATGGGTGGCATTGATCTACCTCCAGTCCTCGCGCTACTCGGGGATTCCACAAGCGAACCCTCCCCAGTCAGGTTAGCCGAAATCTGCGTCCGAAGCGCCACTTATCTTCCTCGTGGATGGTTGACGATGACGACTTCTCTCAAATGTTCAGGACTCACTCTGGTGTAGACCTGAGTAGTCGACATGCTCACATGCCCAAGCAACTCCTGCACGGTGCGAAGATCAGCACCCCCCTCGACCATATGGGTTGCAGCAGAGTGACGCAGCACATGGGGGGAGACGCGACCGTTCGATATCCCAGCGGTCGTTGCGTACTTTCCAACGATCCGCCAGATAGTCTGTCGAGAGAGGCGATTGCCCCGAACCGTGAGAAAGAGCGCACCCTGATCGTCCCCGGGTACTCGCAACGCCACCCTATCGGGGAGCCACTCGGCTAGAGCGCTCACTGCGTACGAGCCGATTGGCACAAGACGCTGCTTCTGGCCTTTGCCAGTCACAATCACCGTGTTGGTCTCAAAATCGATGTCATGAAGATCTACATCCGCTAGTTCCGTGACTCGACATCCCGTCGCGTAGAGAAACTCGAGGATTGCTCGGTCACGACGACCGAGCGGATCAGCTAAGTCCGGTGCCTCAACAAGACGTGTGACTTCTTCGACCGTGAGAGCTTTCGGCAACGCGGTTGGGCGCGAGGGTGAATCGATCGAAGCAGTAGGGTCACTCTTCGCGTACCCCTCGGTGATGAGGAAGCGGTAGAAGGAGCGCATCGAAGCGAACTTCCGTGCCACTGAAACGTCGGCGAGACCGGCCCCACGCAGCGCTGAGAGATGTGCGTGGACGCTCTCAGTCTCGCTCAAGCCCGGGTTTCTCTCCATAGTGTCCTGGTACTGAGTGAGGTCGATCCGGTAGGCAGCAGCAGTATTGAGAGAGAGTCCTCGCTCCGTGCGGATCGACTCAAGGAACTCGACACCGTGGTCAGGTAGGGGCATGACTCCCCACCGCTAGGAAGAGTCCCGTCACAGTCTTAGCATCAACGATCTCGCCTGTACGCATGAGACTGAATGCCTTCACGACTGGCATCCGCACTACTTCGGCGTGTGTCTCCTCGGGACCGATCGGCAAGCGCTCCCCCAACTCAATACCGCTGGCCACAAAAATGCTGATTCGCTCGTCACAGAAACCGGGTGCCGTCCAAAGGTCCGTGAGATGCGTGAGCTCAGCAGCTATGTAGCCGGTCTCTTCGGCGAGCTCGCGCCGAGCAGCATCGAGAACGTCCTCGCCGGGCTGGTCGAGCCGACCAGCGGGTATCTCAAGAAGATAGCCTCCAACAGCAGCTCGATACTGCCGGAGTAGGACAACCTCGTCACCAATGAACGGGACCACTGCTACTGCACCAGGATGCTCGATGACTACGCGCTCAAACGCCTCTCCATCGGGGGAGGAGATCGTTCGCTGTGTCACATGCAGGAACCCGAGGTCGATGATCGAGCGCCTCTGCACGGCCTGAAACGCTCTCGTGTCCGTCACCGGCGGTGTTCAGCTTCAGACGCGGCAGAGCTCACCTCTGAGACTCTCTCTCTGCGCTCCCTTGCTGCTGTGACGAACCCCTCAAAAAGCGGATGCGGCTTATCCGGGCGAGAGATGAGCTCAGGATGTGCTTGTGTCGCAACGAAGTAAGGATGATCCACCACTTCAACGAACTCGACGAGTCGATCATCCGGCGAAGTTCCCGAGAGCATGAGCCCGGCATCTTCGAGTTGATTCCTGTATCGGTTATTCACTTCCCAGCGATGTCTGTGACGCTCATAGACGATCTCTTCGCCGTACAACCTCCTCACGAGGCTCCCTTCAGCGAGCTTCGCCGGGTACAGGCCAAGGCGCATAGTCCCTCCCTTCTCCGACACTTCTTTCTGGCCTTCCATGAGGTCAATGACAAGATGTGGCGACATAGGATCGAACTCCGATGAATGAGCACTTGTGAGCCCAACAACGTTGCGTGCGTACTCGATGACGGCGCATTGGAGACCAAGACAGAGGCCCAGGAAGGGAATATTGTTCTCTCTTGCGTACTGAATTGACCGGATCTTCCCTTCGATTCCCCTGACTCCAAAGCCTCCAGGCACCAGAATGCCGTCTAACCCCTCAAGGTAGGTCTCGACGAGCATGCCATCAACCTCGTCCGCGGGAATCCACGTGACTCGTACTCTCACGTCAGATGTGCGCCCAGCGTGGCGGAGAGCTTCAACCACTGAGAGGTAGGCGTCCGGTAAGTCAACGTACTTACCGACAATACCGATCGTGATCTCCCCTGAGGGAGTGGCCATCGCGTCTACCATTGCCTCCCAAGTCTTGAGATCAGGGGGGGGTGCGGTGAGAGCAAGCTCACGCAGCACAACATCATCGAGCCCTGCTTCGTGGAGCATGATCGGTACGACATAGATGTTTGACACATCCACTGCGTTGATGACAGCGTCCCTCTCCACGTCACAGAAGAGACTGATCTTGCGTCTCGCTGAGTCGTCTATGGGGCGGTCGGAGCGCACAACGATAATCTCTGGCTGAATCCCGTGACTCCGCAGCTCAGCCACTGAGTGTTGTGTCGGTTTCGTCTTCAACTCCTCGGAAGTGTTGAGGTACGGGACGAGCGTCACATGGAGGTAGCAGGTGTTGTCGGCCCCGATGTCCTTGCGAAACTGTCGAATTGCTTCAAGAAATGGGAGGCTCTCAATGTCGCCCACCGTGCCGCCCACTTCAGTGATGACGATATCAACATCATCGCTCTGACCAAGTTTTAGGACACGCGCCTTAATCTCATTTGTTATGTGCGGAATCACCTGGACGGTAGCGCCGAGATAGTCACCGCGGCGCTCCTTACTGATGACGGACTGATAGATAGCACCAGTCGTCACGTTCGAGTTCCGGCTGAGAGATTCACCGACGAACCGTTCGTAGTGACCGAGATCGAGATCGGTTTCGCCTCCATCATCGGTGACGTACACCTCCCCGTGCTCGAAAGGGTTCATAGTGCCGGGATCTACGTTGATGTACGGGTCAAGCTTCTGGAGCACGACCCTGAAGCCTCGTGCTTTGAGAAGTCGCCCAAGGGAGGCAGAAGTGATGCCCTTCCCAAGGCTCGATGTCACGCCACCTGTCACAAATACGTGTTTCGTCACGAACGTCCTCCACCTCGGAAGGCTGAATCATACCAGTCCCTGTCGCAGCGATGTGCCATCCAATACCTGGATGTGACGAAGAGCTATCCC
>CAYYGI010000157.1:0-4054 GCA_964471085.1 uncultured Acidimicrobiaceae bacterium | reverse complement strand
CTCCGTACTCCAGAGAGAATCACCTATCGCGTTCCCGTACGTATCCTAATCGGCGATGAATGACACATCTTCCCATCTTCCGGTCTGTATCCACTGTGGCACTTCTCGCCCCGCAGACGAGACCTTGTGCCCCAAGTGTGGGAAGCCGTGGATCGACACCAGCATCAGTGATACATCTCTCCCACCAAGTAGCGTCGCTGCCACAACCTCCCTCCAACCATCAAGTGCCACTCCTCCCCCCCCTCCCTCGGCAATCGAAGACACCGGCGAGTTTGACTTCGATGCCTGGACGCTCCCGCCTGAGCCTAAGCGCAGCAAGGCGAAGTGGCTCATACCAGCAATCCTTCTCGTTGCAGTCGCTGCGACAGCGGCAGTCATATATCTTGACCGGGTCGACACGCCGACTGACGTCCCGGTTGCAGCGCCAGAAACTACAACCACGCTCGGCGCGACAACCACGGTGGCGACAACAACAGTGGCACCAACAACCGCCGCCCCGACAACAACCACGACGACAACCACGACCACGTTGCCCTTCCCATCAGCCGACACCTGGGTTACAGCAGGTGACCCTATCCCGACGCCTCAGCTCGGCCTGAGGGCTTCTGGAATTGGGCCGATCTCCGTAGGTACTCCCCTCGTTGAAGTCGCCGGAACACTCATTGCCAGTCTCGGGGAACCCGACTTAGCAGGGTTTGATGCCGATCTATGTCCATCTCCAGAGTGGTACTGGCTCGAATGGGGCGATCTGAGAGTGATATTCGATGGCTACAACGACGACGCTCAGTTTATTGCGTACCGGTACGGAGACAGAGTTGGGGGAAGCACAGGAGTAGCTCTTGAAACACTCTCGGGCATCGGCTTGGGCGATACGGTTGAGACCCTCACGAGGACCTACGAGAACTTCACCATAACCTTTGAGACGATCGATGGCAGGGAGTACTTCCTATTGGAGGGCAGCACAGAATTGCTGTTGTGGGGCCCCGTCACGAGTCGGGAGCCATCAGGCTTGATCGAAGGCATTTTTTCACCCAGCCCCTGTGACACATAAATCAACTGCACACAGCCATAGATCACAGAGTGCGTATTATTGGGTGTTAGCAATAGCGCCTTCATCCGAGGGGGTTCCGTGACCGACGCACAACCGAAGAAACGGAAGAGCGCACGACACAACCGTGTCCTTAGCTCTGCCAATATTTTCTCGCTGATCGCAGCGGTCTCCATCTTCCTCCTCGGAGTCGCCGTGTGGGACACAAATATTGGGATCGGCGTATCAGCGGTCGGTGCCGGCGTAACTTCCGGTGTTATATGGTGGCTTCTCACGCGCCGTAGCACCGGAGAGAGCCTCGAGTCTTCTCTGGAACACATTGCTCTTCTTGGTGCTATCCCGGTTGACTCTTCCGGGCCAGCACCGACTCTCAGCCACGACGGAGCAACAGACACCTATACACAGCTCCTTCGTGAGCTTGAAGGTCGGACAACCGGCAGAATCCTCCTCGTGATGTCACCATCACCTGGCCAGGGGGCATCGACCGTTGCGCTCAATCTTGCGGTCGCTGCCAGCAAGGCAGGACGTCGAGTATTGTTGGTCGACGCTGACCCCTCTCGAAGCGGGCTCAGTCGGTTCCTCTCCACCGGCCGCTCCCCCGGTCTCTCCGAGATTGCAGCAGGAACCGCAACGCTCTCCGAAGCGGCTCGCATGTGGACCCTCGACGGCGGGACTCAGTTCCCCATGGTGCCGACCGGGGAGAACCTCTCGGAAGCCACGGGCTTGGCAGGCGGCACCATAGCCGAAGCCCTCGCTACGGTGAGCGAACGCGCTGACCTGATCCTGGTCGACGTTCCTCCGATCAAGTGGTCGAGTGCAACACCACAACTCAGCGTTCACGCTGACGGTGCAATCCTGGTCCTTGCAGACTCAGCGGATCCGAGCGGAGTCACCGCTGCAATTCGGGGCCTCGCTGACGCCAACGCCCCGGTGGTCGGATATGTGCGGAACCAATCGACAGGAAAACGGCGACTGAAACCCATATGGTGGCGCCGTGCCCTGATACACGCGGCGGTGACATCGCTTCTGCTTGCCGCCGTATTCGCTACCTACACCAGCGCCCAGCTCTGGTACTCGTGGAATCGCGTCGAAGTCCAGGCATTCGATATCTCAGCCATAGCCCAAATAGAGGTTGCTCCCTCAGCAGTTGCAGATGACATTGAGCTCCCACCCGGAGTACCTCCCCCAGCCGAGACTCCCCCAACAACAGCACCTGAAGAGGCGTACGAGACCTTCCTCATAATCGGTGGAGACGAAGTCTCAGGAGCAGCCGACGTGATCATGTATCTTGTTCGCCCAACAAATAACGCTCCACCGTTCATGGTCTCTCTCCCCCGTGATCTCTACGTGGCAAACGCGTGCACTGGAGGGAACAGCCGGATCAATGCCCTCATTCACGGGTGCGAACATAAGAACATCAACGGCCCAAGCCTTCTCTCCCACACAGTCGGGAGATTCACTGGCATAGAAGTCGACCACTTCGCGCTCTTCGACTTCGATGGCTTCGAACGCATCATCGATGCCGTTGGGGGTGTGGAGATCTGCGTCGAACATAGCGTCAGAGACAGACAGTCGCGCCTCTCCCTCCCGGCTGGCTGTACGCAGGCAACGGGAGAACAAGCACTCGCTTGGGTGCGATCTCGACACACCCAGCATCTCATAGGTGGATCCTGGAAGTCGGTACCGGGTGCTGGAGATCTCCTCCGAAACCAATACCAGCAAGACATAATCCTTGAGCTCTTCCGAGAGCTCAAGTCGTTTGGTTCGCCGACCGAGTTGACTGCTCAAGTCGCGAGCCTCGCTGATGCGTTCACTCTCGACAGCACGTTGAGTCTCACGAGCGCTGTCAGCCTTGCTTGGGAGATGCGGAGCGTTGATCTCAGCAACTTGAAGCGCTTAGAGATTCCTGTTCGAATGACGCGTACGAGTGATGGGCAATCGATACTGATTGCAACTGTTCCCTTCGACCAAGTAATGATGGATGCATACGGCGGAGCACTGCCCAACGACGATGCCCCGTCACAACAGTCCACAGCCATGGCCGAGTGAGCCGTACAATGACACGATACGATACGAGGAACTGAGTGACCACTCCCCAGGATCCATATTCGATTCCGCCCGGCTCGAATCCACCTGGTTGGACAGACCCGTACGCGGATCTGACCAACATCTCAGGAAGTGATCCGCTGCCACCGATGGAGCCGCCAACAACGCCACCGGCACAACCGCCAGGGTCCCCCCTCCTCACTGGCCTCATCATTGGACTCCTCCTGATTGCTCTCTCTGTAGCCGTATTCCAGCTCCTCGGTCCCGACGACACAGGAGTAGTAGCCGCCGGCGACACAACAACCACTTCTCCAGAGAACGGAACAACGACAACAGGTGGCAACGGCACGACGACAACGACGGGAGAATCCACGCCACCAACGACCGCCCCCGTTGCAGCACCGTACCCACCCGTAAATCCGCCGATCCCCGTCGAGGACATGAAACTCATCACCAATGGAATTCGTGGCAACGACGATGACGACATCCCCGATATCCTCTTCGGGACGGATGCCGAGACCGCTATTGGTCGCCTCGTCGCCTCCCTTGGCGATCCGACCGAAGACACGGGGTGGCAGACATCGACGAATGGGTTTGGAGTCTGTGCCGGAGAGCTCGAGCGAATAGTGTTCTTTGGGACCTTTGCTGCAATCGTGACCAAGCCGGGAGGCCAGGAGATCTTCAACGGCTACCGACAGGATCTCGTCTCTGGCGATCTCGCGCACCCCGCTGCTGGCATTGAGACCCTCAGCGGCCTCCGCATCGGGGATACCGTCGCGCAGTTGCTTGAGATCTACGCAGACCAGAAAGTCTCCTTCGTTCTCGACCCGAAGCTCGACACCGTGTACCTCGTTGAGAGCGCCGCGACAGGAGATCTGTTGCTGTGGGGCCCGGTAGAAGGGGAAGATCCCACCGATAGAGTCATTGGCATCTTTGCTCCCGACGTCTGCAACAGATAAC
>CAYYGI010000156.1:0-4080 GCA_964471085.1 uncultured Acidimicrobiaceae bacterium | reverse complement strand
GCAAGGTGTACAAGGCGTTTCGGGGGTGCGGACTCGCGGTAGTGCACCCTTGCTACAAATTCCTGACCGGTGTAGCACCCCTTGTTGAACGAGACCGTCTCGGGGATGATCCCAGTCATTGCCGGCGTAACCGAAGCGTCGATCTCCCTCCCCATGCGAGGCCATCCTCTGGTGATGCGATCCTTCTCCGGTTCACCTTCGACATGAATGGTTCTCTGCTCGAAGGAGACGTCCATGCGGCCGAGGAGTTCGTCGATTGCCTGGCGCACCGTATCTCCCCAGCCGTGCTCCATCTCGAGCGTGTACTCAGACACAGATGACCTTGTGACGAGCATCAGGGCAACGATCTCGCTCTTCTGCCCGAGGAGGAACGCCCACGCTGAAGCACCTTGCTCGATAGCCAGAACATCCTGGGTGAGCTGCGTCTGGAGGTACTCGCCAGCATCGAGGCCTGAAACTATCACTACATCGCGCTCGAGCGTGGTCACAGAGAGGGTCGCCATAGCTCAATACTACGCACACACCGGTTAGCGATTGACGGGTCTAGCTGCGAACGCCGGTGAGGTCGAGTTCTGAGGCGTGATGGCAACGCACTTCAGCAGTGGCGACCACTGATGGCTCCGGTACCATTGAACGACAGAGAGCAGTCGCGTACTCGCATCGAGGAGCAAAGGAGCACCCATTTCGGTCGATGTCGTTCAGCATCGGGGCTTCCCCCGGAATGTGACGCAACCGGCCACGAGTGACGCCTGGGAGAGACCCGAGGAGTCCCGCGGTGTACGGGTGCTTTGGATGATGAAAGATGTCGCTGACAGGTGCCTGCTCGATGATCTCCCCGCCGTACACCACCGCTACTCGATCAGCAACACGAGCAACAGTGGCCAGATCGTGCGACACGAACACCATCGCCATACGCCGCTTTCTGCGCATCTCTATCATCAACTCCATGATCTGCGCGGCAACCGGAGGGTCGAGACCGTTGAGTGGCTCGTCCGCGATCAAAAGGCCTGGTGCCTTCAGGAGAGCAGCAGCAAGCATTGCCCGCTGAGCCATGCCACGCGAGAGTTCGTGTCGGAACGCACGGAAGATTCTTCTCGTCTTCGGGAGACTCACGTCCCCGAGGGCATCGAAGACTCTCTCTTCTATCTGCTCAATCGTGAGATCTGTGTACTCGGCGAGAACCTCACCCGACTGCTCTCCGATAACAATGTCAGGAGTCCATGACCCGATCGGATTCTGGAACACGAACCCCACATCCTTACCGACGAGCTCAGCCCATACGTCATCTGTCCACCTCGCGATCGCGGTGCCTGCTATTCGTCGCTGCGTACTGTCTCGCTGCGAAGCCTCTTCGCTCTCTCCAGACCAGGTGTGGAACGGGCGATACTCATGGTCCCGGTACCGGGTGACTCCTCCAATAACTCGTGCACCAGAAGAGAGCAGACCGAATGCCCCCATCAACATGAGAGACTTCCCTGATGCGGACTCACCTACAAGCCCGAGTACCTCGTCCTCATGCACCTCAAAAGAGACACCGCGGAGGACCTCAACCCATCCAGACCCGAGCTGCTCACCGTCGCAAGTCACGGGTCCAGCTATCTCGCGAACGAGGTTCTGATCGTCGCCAACAGCTACGCGAAGGCCTTCAACTTTAAAGAGCGGCTTGAGCACCTATCACCTCCTCATCTCCTCTGGTGGCAGCCGCTGCTACGAGTCCTCCACCAACGACAAGTCCAACACCGAGCCAGGTGACTGCGTTCGGGATCTCACCGAGGAGCATCGCCGCCCACACCACCGCGGATGCAGGTTCAATGTACATCACAACGCTCGTGGAGGCAACTGGGAGGTGGCGCATCATCTCCCAATACACGAAGCCCGCGACTCCTGTGAAGAGGGCACCCAGGATCAGGAAATCTACGATGTGTTCCCGATTCTGGGTCAACGCGGCGTAGGTTGCTGGGGCGAGGAGAACTGAGGCAACGATTAGTTCACCCGCAGCCATAGTGAGACCGCCGAGATCCTGGGCAATGGGCTTCCCGACGATCATGAGGGCAGCAAGGGTTGCTGCTGCCAACCCAGCCATTACGAGACCTCTCGCGGAGAGAAGTCCAGGTTGCCAGGGCTGAACGACGAGGAGCGTCCCTCCCCCTGCAATGCTCAGTGCAATCCAGAGCCTGCGATCAACTCGCTCACCCAGAAGTGGTCCTGAGAGAATCGCTGCACCAATTGGCCCGAGGTACAACACCGCGAGAGCAATAGCAACCGTCGTGAGCTTGATCGACTCGAAGAACGTTATCCAGTGCAGGGTGAGCAGAACACCAGCAAGTACGATCCTCCCTCTCCGAACCTTCGGGAAGGAGAGTCTGCGAGTAGCTACAGCAATAGCAATGAGAGCAAGAGCGCCGAACGTGACCCTGACTCCGACAAGCTGGGCTGAAGGCACATCGTTGCGTACGAAGAGCGGAACTGCCCCCCAACCGATCGCGAGAATAGCGAGGGTTACCAAGGCCGTGATCCTCATTCTCTTCGCATCGCGCATCACGAGATGCTAAAGCAGAGTGCGAGTGGATCTCCCCCTGCAAGTTTGAGAGAAGCGGTCCACTCGTCTCCCTTGAATCACATTGGTGGATCGGCGCGACCCATGTCTGCAAAGAGCGTGAACTCAGGGAGGAACGTCATATCGATCTTCCCAACCGATCCTTGACGGTGCTTCGCGATGACAATTTCTGCAACACCCTTCGATTCAATTTTCTCCGGGTAGTAGTACTCATCTCGGTAGATGAACATCACGACGTCGGCATCCTGTTCGACGGCACCGGATTCCCGCAAGTCCCCGAGACGTGGTCTCTTATCCTCTCGCGCTTCAACGGCACGGTTGAGCTGGGAGAGGGCGATAATTGGGATGTGGAGCTCGCGAGCGAGATTCTTGAGGGACCGCGAAATTGTTGCAATCTCCTGCTGGCGATTCTCCTGACCCGATCCGTTCATGAGCTGGAGGTAATCGACAACGACAAGATCTAGGCCGGGGCGCCGACGCAGCCTGCGGCTCTTTGCTCTGATCTCGGTAACGGTGAGGCCGGGGGAGTCATCAACGAAAATGTTCTGCTTGTACAAGGCACCTGCAGCGTTCGACAGTTTCGTGAAGTCCGCTTCTGAGAGGCGGCCGGTTCGGAGGCGTTGAGAGTCGATGCGGCCGTTCGCGCACAGCAGCCTCGTGACAACTTCCTCGCGACTCATCTCAAGGCTGAAGATCGCGACTGTGTTTCCTGCAAGTGCAACGTTCTGAGCAATGTTGAGGGCAAGAGCAGTCTTCCCCATCCCAGGACGAGCAGCAAGAATAAGCAGGTTCGTTGGGTGTAGGCCAGCGAGCTTTCTGTCGAGATCACGGTAACCAGTTGAGATTCCGGTGATTTCGGACCCGGAGCGTTGCAACTCCTCGGCTTTCTCGATAGCTGGCCCTAGGAGGTCATCAATGACTTGCAGCCCGTCCCCGACCTGGCGCTCAGCAACAGCGAAGACAGCTTGTTCTGCTCGGTCTACGACCTCGGCAATAGGGTCTTTCGTGTTTCCAGCGATCATCCCGATGTCTCCGCCAGCTCTCATGAGGCGACGACGCAGTGAGTGCTCCTCGACAATCCCTGCGTAGTACTCGGCGTTGGAAGTCGAGGGAACCGAGTCGATTAATCGGGTGAGTACCTCAATGCCCCCCATTCGGTCGAGCGTTCCATCCCTTCGCAAGCCCTCGGAGACCGTAACAGCGTCGATCGGCTCGTTTGCGTCGAAGAGCTGTTGGATGACCTCGAATATCTGCTGATGGGAAGGCTTGTAAAAGTCCTCAGCCTGAAGCTTCTCAAGCGCAGCGTTCGCTGCGTCGCCGGAGAGCAACACAGCCCCGAGTACGGAGACCTCCGCGTCGATGCTGTGCGGCGGTACCCGAGGCGATCGAGAGGTCTGTTGGTCGATGACTGCTGTCACCTCTCCTCCTCGGAGTCGTCATTATCATGAACGGCGTATCCGCCAAAATGGATACCTCTTGGGAGACGCATCGGCAGTTCGGTATCAACATCGCGAGCATAAGGG
>CAYYGI010000155.1:0-4081 GCA_964471085.1 uncultured Acidimicrobiaceae bacterium | reverse complement strand
CGATGGTTGTTACCGGCATTACGCACCTCCCGTGGTGTCGCCTGTAGGTGTTCTTTTTCCCGTTGTGTTCACAGTAGCGTCAGCACTGGGGGCAGCTGTGGCAGAAACCGCTTTCAATATATTGAGTGCCCGGGCCATACCTCGACGGATCTCTGGATCACGGATCTTCCATGCGAGCGCAATGAGGCTTGGAGGTTTCTCGGGCTGACTCACGTCCTTGACGAGTCCAAGCATCTGGACAATGTTCTCCCCCAGTGCTTCAACATCTTCTTTGGTGAAATTGGTGACAATGCGATCTGCTACCCCAAGGCCTGCAGTTGCGAACTCGAAGTAGCCTCGTTCGTCGAGTTCCCCTGCCTTCGTAATAGCAAGCTCGACACCGAGTCCGATGATGGGAGTCACCTCTTCGATGAGTTCGTTCATTGATTCGAGTTGGACCATCATTGATTCGATCAGCTTCGCGTTGTTCGCTACCCGTATCGCGAGATGGAAGAGATCGACTGGATCGATCTGGGCTCCGTCGAGCGCTGCGGCAGACTGCTCAATCGCGCGCATGGCGATAGGGGTCAGATCGGCCTGTAGCTCCGCTAAGGTCGCGCGACTCTGGCGTCGAGCGGTCGCCTCCTCCGCGAGGAGAGCAATCTGGTCCGTGAGATAGTCGATCTTCCGCTCGAGTTCTGCGGTGTGATCGATCGCGGCGGGGCTTGTCACGTCCCGCTCCTGTCCTTGCCTGCCAGCATCATGTGGCCTGGTACGGGGATGTCTTTGCCACGCAGCAGGATGTTCCAGTACATCCACTTGAAAAGGAGTTTGCCCCAGTGGTTGACTTCAGTCTCCTTCAAGAGAGAGAATGGGCCGATACCGGGGAGTGGATACTTCCCTGGCAGAGGCTCAGTCGTGTAGTTGAAGTCGATGAGCATTGCCTTCTCATCGCCAGTCTCGATGTAACAGTTTGCATGCCCATCGAAGCGCTCCTTCATCGGGAGGCCCTTCACATGGTTGAGGAAATTCGGGACGAATACTTCCATTGCGAAGTGGGCGACTGACCCGGCCTTTGATGTCGGCAGGTTCGCTGCATCACCCAGGGCAAATATGTTGTCGTACTCTGTTGACTGGAAGGTGTACTGGTCTACGTTCACGTGATTCAACTCATCACCGAGCCCTGCTTCCTGAACGAAGGTTGCCCCCATGTTCATTGGCACGGTCACCAGAAGGTCGTACTCGACTTCACGTTCGTCGTAGGAGATGAGTTTGTGCTTCTCCATATCGACTTGTTCAACGTAGAAGTCCGGTTCGAGAGCGATTCCGCGATCCTCAAACATTGATCCAAGATGTTTTGCGGCAACGGGCTTCGTGAACGCTGAGTCGAGGGGTGTGACGTACACGATCTCGATGTCGTCTCTCGTGCCCTGCTCTCTGAAGTGAGACTCGGCGAGGAAGGCGAACTCGAGGGGGGCAACGGGGCACTTGATTGGCATCTCGATCAAGTTGATGACGAAGCGTCCGCTCTTGAAATCTGACATTGCATCACGTAGCGCTACGGAGCCGTCGAAGGTGTAAAAATCGTGTACCGTCTTGCCGTACTCAGGGCCATTGAGGCCCGGCGTCTCGCTCGGCGTGGGATGGGTACCAGTTGCAATGATGAGCTGGTCGTAACCTAACTTTGTGCCATCCTCAAGAGTGACCATGTTCTCGGATGGTTCAAGTTTGGCGATAGTGGCCACAATGTAGTTGACGCCAGTGGGGAGGAAGTCTCTCTTTGGTTTGACCACGTCCTCGGGCTCATATGTCCCGAAAGGTATGAACAGGAATCCGGGCTGGTAATAGTGGGACTCGTCCTCATCGACGATGGTTATCTCCCACTCGCCTCCAAGATGCATTTGCAGCTTGTTCGCTGCCATGGTGCCTGCGGTGCCGGCACCGAGAATGAGTAGTTGTTTCACGGAGTGCTCCTTTTAGATGCAGAGAACGCCAGACCGATGCGGTTGAGCAATTCTGCGTGGGTAAGTATAGCTATCTCGGAGACTATTCAATAGTGTTGACGTTAGGAATAATGTCTCAGGATTTCGTGCCAAGAGTCACGCCCCGAGGAGGCGGAGCGCAATAGCTTGGGCGAGTGATGCTGCTTCGATATCTGCAAGTTCGACGCTCTCGTTCGGCCCGTGGTATCGACTTGTGGGGTCGGCAACACCGATAAGGATCATGGTCGCGTCGGGATAAACGTCAGAGAACGCCGCGACGAACGGGATTGAGCCTCCAATTCCAGCCTCAACTGGCTCGGTGCCGTACCCGATGCCCATACCCTCCCGGTAAGCGTCGTACGGTGCGCCTGTCGTTGCCACTTCGATCGCGGCACCGAGCACACCGGGCTCAATAGTGATTTCAGCGCCCCATGGAACAGCAGATTCAAGGTGGGAGGTGAGTGCTGCGAGTGCCAGATGTGGGTCCTGGCTGGGAGCGATGCGCAGCGAGATCTTTGCGCTTGCAACAGGGACGATCTGATTGATTGCTTCTTTGATCGGAACGGAGTCGATAGCGAGAACCGAGATCGAGGGCTGAGTCCAGAGACGGGAAGTGAGCGTCCCGTGACCGACGAGTTCCAGTCCATCGACGGGAAGCATCTGCTCTCCGAGCTCCTCCTCAGTGAGATCGAGGGGATCCGCGTCGCTGGAGACCAGGCCTTCAACGGCAACGGCGCCATCGTCGTGGTGAAGTGACGCGAGGACCCGCGCGAGCACGATGTTCGCATCCGGGTACACACCACCGAACGAACCCGAGTGGACGGCATGTTTGAGCGTACGAATGGTCACCTTGCAGTCGACGAGGCCGCGAAGAGATGTCGTGAGAGTCGGGATCCCGACACGCCAGTTCCCTGCATCGGCGATGACTATCACGTCTACAGCCAGTAGTTCGGAGTAGGCATCGAGAAACTCTGTGAGGTGTGTTGACCCGATCTCTTCTTCACCCTCAATAAATAGCTTCACGTTCACCGGAAGATCTTCTCCAAGGGCTCTGATAGACGCGAGGTGGAGCACTATTCCTGCTTTGTCATCGGCTGACCCGCGCCCGTAGAGGCGGCCATCGGCTTCAGAGGGCTCAAAGGGGGGAGCGTCCCACTCCTCGACCGGGCCGGGGGGCTGGACATCGTGATGGGCGTAGAGGAGAATCGTTGGAGCACCCTCCGGGCCTACTTTCTCACCATACACCGCAGGGTGGGCACCCTCGATCTCGAGGAGACGCACGCCGGTAAGGCCTGATTCTTCCATGAGTGATGCAACGAAGTCAGCGCAGCGCCGTACCTCGCCAGGGGAGTATCCGGGTGCGCTCACCGAAGGGATCCGGATCAGAGCTTCGAGTTCTCCCCTTATGCGAGAAGAATCCGCTCGTACCGCGTCATGAAGGTCATTGTGCATGAGTTGATCATATTGCGCTCAGGGGTTGTCAGCGCCAGATCTCACCGAAATCGATGGATTGGGACCAGAAAGCACCCTGCTGGCCTGTACGGGCTCGCTCCCAAACCATCGTCGTGTCCGACTCATGGCGTGCCCAGAAGATTGACCGGGGGAAGGCACGTCCCCTTCCGTTCGAGCTGTTCGCGAAGACCCCGAACCTCGTTCCCTCGGTACGCGCGACTCCGCCACCGGAGTGGGCCTCCGGTCCGAGCGCGCTAGGCACCGCGATTGCACCGGTCGCCTGGTGTCTCCCGATCGAGTGGTCGGGTCCGAAGATGTGTGTGACCGACAAACGCGGATGCGTGTGAACGTAGACATCTGCATGGCGCCATCCACCTCGTTCAGCGCCGATGGCTACTTGACTCTCCGTAGCGTTCTGCACTACGCCATTTCCAAGAGTGAAGACTTGGCCCTGCCATCCACCGCCGATCGCCCCGCTCGTAGTGTGCCCGTAGGCAACGACCCAGCTGTTGGCCCTTGCGACAGGCGTTGTGAGCGGTGCCGTCGTGTACTCGCCGGCGTTATCGATGCCGTCGCCTGTCTGCCTCCCGCTAACGTGTGCATGCTGGATCGTCCAGTTGGTGCCCCATTCGACGATGAAAATTGTGTAGGTGGAGCTGTGGCCTGCG
>CAYYGI010000154.1:0-4102 GCA_964471085.1 uncultured Acidimicrobiaceae bacterium | reverse complement strand
CCTTGAGAGGGCGGCGTCCTAGGCCTCTAGACGACGGGGCCGTATTAGCAGACCGAAGTCTGCCAGCTCGGGGGGAAGGACTCGAACCCTCAATGACGGGACCAGAACCCGGAGTGTTGCCAATTACACCACCCCCGAAAGCGGTGGCAAGGATACGTCACGGGGTCGCGTAACGGCAACCTCCGGTGTACGACCGTTCTGTGGGCCAGAGACATCGCATATGAGTGTCAGGAACCCTGGGTACGCGGTTGGGGGAGGCGCGTGCGGGCTCTTGTGATGCGGGCGATGGATTCGCTCTTGCCGAGGACTTCTAGGGACTCGAAGAGAGGGGGGCTCACGGTAGAACCAGAGATCGCGACGCGCACTGGCTGGAAACCCTTGCGCCCGGACAATCCCGTTGCTTTGAGCATTCCCCGGAGCGCCGCGTCGATTGCCTCCGTCCTCCAAGACTCGAGACCTGCCAGAACCTCGGCCGCTGCGTCGAGTGCAATCGGCGCGTCTGGCGTCTCCATGACCTTTCTCCAGCTCGCCTCGTCATACTTCTCAAGGTCGGTAAAGAGGAATCGCACCTGCTCGGCTACCTCGGGGAGTAACTTCGTGCGCTCCTTGACGAAGGGGGCGATCGCAACGAACTGCGCACGCTCAGAACCAGAGAGTGCCCGGCCAAGATCTGCCTCAACCATGCCCATCGTCCGCTCAACGAACGCTTCGTCTGTCATCTCCCTGATGTAGACGCCGTTGAGCCACTCGAGTTTCTGGGGATCGAAGATGGCGGGGTTCTTCGAGACCGCACCCAACTCGAACTTCTCAACCATCTCGTCCAGCGACGCTATCTCTTCGTCGTCACCAAGGGACCAGCTAAGGATTGCTAGATAGTTGCCAATAGCCTCGGGGAGGAGACCTGCCTCCCGATAAGCACTCATTGCCGTGTCCGCGTGGCGCTTCGAGAGTTTCTTGCCATCGGGACCCATCAGGAGCGACAAGTGCGCATACGTTGCAGAGTCTGCCCCCATGGCCTGGGTCAATAGGATGTGCTTCGGGGTCGAGGACAACAGATCCTCTCCCCGAATGACGTGGGTGATCCCGAAGTCAACGTCATCTACCGTCGAAGCAAGGTGATACGTGGGTGTTGCGTCAGATCGCAGAATGATAAAGTCGTCGACCTGGGCGTGGTCAAAGAGCATCTCCCCGCGCACGATGTCTACAAAACGAGTCTCTCCGGGACGGGGCACCCTGAAACGTACCGCGACCTTGGCCCCCGCCAAGAGCCGAGCAGCAACATCCTTGGCATCCGGCTCGAGACTGCCGTCATAGGCAGGAGACGTGCCCGCATCGCGAGCAGCACGACGGAATCCCTCCAACTGCTCAGGGGTAGCAAACGAATAGTACGCGGACCCGCTCTCGATCAGGTCGTGCACGATCTCTCGGTATCGGTCGAACCGATCGGACTGACAGTACGAGCCGTGGTCGCCCTCCCTGCCTACTCCTTCATCCCACTCAAGTCCAAGCCACTGCATCTGCTCGAGAATGTCTTCCTGGAACTCCTGAGTGCTGCGAACGCTGTCAGTGTCATCGGAGCGCAGGATGAATGTGCCGCTATTCGCGCGAGCAAACAGAAAGTTGTAGAGCGCCGTGCGCGCAGCCCCGACGTGGAGATGTCCCGTTGGTGAGGGCGCAAACCTGACGCGCACGCTCCCGGTAGAAGCAATCACAGTGACACCACTTGGTTCATCAACATGCCAATCCCTTCAATCGCGACCTCAACACGATCGCCGTCCTCGATTGGCCCGACACCTGCGGGTGTACCCGTCAAGATAATGTCCCCAGGCAGGAGCGTCATCACAGATGAGACGAAAGCTACGATCTCTGGGACGTCGAATACCATATCGGCCGTGGTTCCTTCCTGCCTCAACACACCATTGACTGTGCAGGTGATCTCATGGCCCTCGGCTGGGTCAAATTCGGTGTCGATAGCCGGACCGAGCGGACAGAATGTATCGAACCCCTTTGCTCGCGTCCACTGCATGTCGCTGGCCTGGAGCGCACGGGCGGTAACATCATTTGCAGCGGTGTACCCGAGGATGTGATCCAAAGATTTCGCAGCGGTGATGTTCCTTGTCACCCTCCCCATCACGATCGCAAGCTCAGCCTCGTGGTGGATCTCTCCAACCCCTTGGGGAATCCGAATCGATGCCATCGGCCCAATAACCGTAGTCGGCGGTTTGAGAAAGATGCCAGGCGTCTCGGGAACTTCAGAACCCAGCTCAGCGGCATGATCGGCGTAGTTCCTCCCAACAGCAATGATCTTCGTCGGGATCACCGGGGCAAGGAGCTTCACCTCAGTGATCGGCAACACTGTCTCTGAGCGCTCCCAATGGAAGAAGGGTGAACCGTGATACAGCCGAATGCCATCGGGTTCAACGGTCCCATAGGTGATGTCATCAGCCTCCGCGTCTATCCGGACTATCTTCATGCTGCCTCTCAATCAAGGGTTACTGGCTACCAAAACGGTACGCCTCGAAACGTTCTCTCTCTTCGTTGGAGAATCTTGTAGCGGCCTGATCAAAGTGCTCCGGACCGATCGCGAGGAAGAGCCCCGACGACTCAACCAGGACATCTCCGTCAATCTCGATTGTGCCCTCTGCCCACATCTTGCGATCATCAACGCGGGACATCCATGCCGTTCCCCGCACCGTGCCACCGATAGGAACCGGTGCAATAAAATTCGTGTCAAGCCTCGCTGTCACCCCTGGAGCACCGTACGAGATTGGCACATATCCGAGAAGATCATCCACGAACGCCGACAGGGCACCGCCGTGTACGGTTCCAGGCCCACCTTCGAATCGACTCGCGAACTCAAGATCGGCTAACACGAGTGAGCCTTCAACGCGTGGCACGAGACCGAGCCCCTGTTCTGCTTCGGGTCCGCACCCCCAACAGCGGGGACTGTGCATCCCATGGAGGGCGGAGACGGCAGGCTCAAAATCGACTCGGTCTCCGGTAAGAAAGCGATAATTCAAGCTGTCACTCCCACCATTACCGCACAATCCCTAAACAAATTCGAGCCACTCGGGGTGGCCATCGAGAACACCGGTCACGGTGCCCATAAATAGCTCCTGAGCTCTACGCGTCACAGGCCCAGGCTTACCGTTGCCAACCGGTTTGTCATCAACTTCCCTTATCGGTGTTACTTCAGCAGCCGTCCCCGTAAAGAACAACTCATCCGCGTAGTAGAGGTCCGTGCGCGCGATCATTGCTTCACGCACGTCGTAACCATCTTCTTCCAAGAGAGTCCACACCGTGTCGCGAGTGATTCCATCGAGTGCGCCTGCCCCCGTCGGCGGTGTGTAGACGACACCTCCTCGGACCACAAATAGGTTCTCCCCAGAACCCTCCGCAACCATGCCTTCGGTGTTGAGGAGAATTGCTTCATCATATCCAGCACGAACCGCAGCTGTCTTAGCCAGCACCGAGTTCACGTAACCACCGGTGACCTTTGCGTTCGGCATGAATGCGTCGTGTCCGATCCTGCGCCATGAAGAGACCGCCACGCGAATACCGTTCCTGAGACCATCCTCACCGAGGTACGCCCCCCACTCCCATGCGGCAATAACGACCCGCACGTCTGCACCTGCAGGGTTGAGTCCCATCGAACCAGTGCCAAAAAATACGATTGGACGGAGATACCCCGACGTGAGCCCGTTGACAGACAGCAGATTCTTCGCGACTTTGACAAGCTCATCGACTCCGTAGTCGACCTCGATTCCGATCGTTCCTGCAGATCGAACGAGGCGCTCCATGTGCTCGGTGAGTCGGAACACCGCTGCACCCCGCTCAGTCTCGTAGGCACGGATCCCTTCGAAGGCACCCGTTCCGTAGTGCAGCCCGTGACTCAGCACATGCACCCGAGCATCGTGCCACGGTACTAGTTCTCCATCGATCCAGATGTATTCGGTAGCTTCCATCCCCCTAGTCTGCCAGAGGAGAGATCGCTAGTGGCTACGCCCGCTCTCACAAACCAAGATGCCGCTGGTGCCACTCCAAGACTGCCTCAAGACGTTCAATACGGTGCTTCGGGCTCCCGCTTCGCGACAGCTCGTGC
>CAYYGI010000153.1:2239-4124 GCA_964471085.1 uncultured Acidimicrobiaceae bacterium | reverse complement strand
GAGAACTCTCACAAGCTGGTGGTAGCGACGCTCACCAAGAAGCTCAGGACCGAACTCGGACTAGGCGCCAGCTAAGGCGGCTCCCTATCCTGTTCGCTATGACCACTTCATCCCAGGTTCGGCTTGTCACCGCGACGTCGCTCTTTGATGGGCATGACGCCGCCATAAACATCATGCGCCGCATTCTCCAGGCCTCCGGCGCCGAGGTGATCCACCTCGGGCATGACCGCTCGGCAGCCGAGATCGCGGAGGCCGCTATCGAAGAGGATGCACACGCTGTTGCGGTTACTTCGTACCAGGGTGGGCACATGGAGTTCTTCCGTTACTTGCGCGAACTATTGGACGAAGCCGGGGGCCAGGACATCCGGCTCTTCGGCGGCGGGGGAGGCACGATCCTGCCCGAAGAAGGCGAGGAACTCAACTCAGACGGCATTGCGCGCATCTACTCACCGGATGACGGAAGGAAGCTTGGCCTTCAGGGGATGATCGATGATCTGATGGCTGCAGCCCATCACGACCAACCACCGCTCGAGAACATGATTGAGCGCCTCCTCGCAGGCGAGAATCGAGCAATAGCGAGGGCGATCACGATTGCTGAGAACGACGGCAATGACCGCACAGCCCTACTCGATGCCATCAGAGAGAGAGCTTCGGGTCGCAGCGTGCCAGTTGTCGGGTTCACAGGTACGGGAGGTTCGGGGAAGTCCTCGATCCTCGACGAGCTCGTCCTCCGGTTCCGCCGCGACTTCCCGGACCGCAAGATCGCTGTCATCTCCGTCGATCCCACGAAGCGACGCTCCGGGGGTGCGCTCCTCGGCGACCGCATTCGCATGAACTCTGTGGAAGGCGAGAACGTCTACATGCGCTCCCTTGCTACCCGTCAGGCGAACCTCTCGATGTCACCCCACGTTGCGTCCGCGGTGGACATCGCGAAAGCAGCCGGGTTCGACCTCGTTCTGTTGGAGACATCCGGCATCGGGCAGTCCGACACTCAGATCGTCGATGCGTCAGATGTCTCCGTGTACATCATGACGCCCGAGTACGGCGCAGCCACCCAACTCGAGAAGATTGACATGCTTGATTTCGCTGACGTGATCGCCGTCAACAAGTCCGACCGTCGCGGGGCAGACGATGCCCTCAGGGATGTCCGCAAACAGGTCCGGCGCAATCGTGAAGCATTCGACGTTGCTGACGAGGACCTCCCTGTGGTTGCGACCATTGCGTCGCGCTTCAATGACGACGGCACCCAACAGCTCTACGAGTGGATCATGCGCATCGTCGAGGACCGCTTCCCTGACTCGTTTGCAGAGATTCGCCACAGAGAAGGACGCACCGGGGGAGACCCGATCATTCCGCGCAGTCGCGTCCGTTACCTCTCTGAGATTGCTGACACGATCCGCACCTACGACGAGTCCGTAGCACACGCCGCTGTTGTGGCGGGCAACCTCCAGGCCGTTACGCGTGTTAGCGATCTGGTACCGGACGCTGACTTCGCGATCCTCGCGGAAGAACTGCGAGCAGACGTGCCCGAAGGCCTCCTGTCGGCCCTCGAGAAGTGGGAGGGCGAGGCCGAGACGTACGCCGGGGGTGATGTCAGTTACGAGGTGAGAGGGAGGGAGATCGTTGTCGACAACGAGGTCGAAACGATGTCCGGCACGACGTTCCCGAAGGTCATCCATCCCCGCTTCGACGGATGGGCCGACCGTGTCCGGTGGCTCTCCCAGGAGAACCTCCCCGGGCGCTTCCCCTACACGGCAGGCGTCTTCCCCTTCAAGCGCGAACAGGAGGACCCGACGAGGATGTTTGCAGGCGAGGGTGGCCCGGAACAGACGAACCGACGCTTCCACTACCTCGCGGCGGGCATGCCCGCGGCCAGGCTCTCAAC
>CAYYGI010000153.1:0-2139 GCA_964471085.1 uncultured Acidimicrobiaceae bacterium | reverse complement strand
TTCTCGGAAGAGGGAGCCCAGCGCCCTACGTATCACGGCGACCTCCCCCCCGGCCACGACGGCTCCGGTCTTCTCCTCCTCGGTGTCACCGGTGCCGAGGTGCTGCCAGACGACGTGTACAAGCGCATCAAGGCCGAGACGCTTGCAACCGTGCGCGGCACGATCCAGGCAGACATCCTCAAAGAAGACCAGGCCCAGAACACCTGCATCTTCTCGACGGAGTTCGCGCTCTCGATGCAGGGCGACATGCAGCAGTACTTCATCGAGAACGCCATAGAGAACTTCTACTCCGTCTCGGTGTCGGGCTACCACATGGCCGAAGCGGGTGCGAACCCGATCAGTCAGCTCGCCTTCACGCTTGCGAACGGTTTCACGTTCGTTGAGTATTTCCGCTCCCGGGGCATGGACGTGGATCAATTCGCCCCGAGCCTCAGCTTCTTCTTCTCGAACGGCGTCGACCCCGAGTACGCAGTGATCGGGCGCGTCGCTCGTCGCATCTGGGCCAAGGCGATGAGAGAGATGTACGGCGCGGGGGAGCGCTCCCAGAAGCTGAAATACCACATCCAGACGTCGGGACGGTCACTCCACGCCCAGGAGATCGAATTCAACGATATTCGCACGACGCTTCAGGCACTGTACGCAATCTATGACAACTGCAACTCGCTGCACACGAACGCGTTCGACGAAGCAATCACGACGCCGACCGAAGGCTCCGTGCGTCGCGCCCTCGCGATCCAGCTCATCATCAACAAGGAACTCGGCCTTGCAAGGAACGAAAATCCGCTCCAAGGTTCCTTCATTATCGAGGAGCTGACTGACCTCGTCGAGGAGGCCGTCCTCTCCGAGTTCGACCGCCTGACCGACCGAGGGGGAGTGCTCGGGGCAATGGAGACGATGTACCAGCGCTCGAAGATCCAGGAGGAGTCCCTCAAGTATGAGCACATGAAGGATTCTGGTGCTCTCCCACTCATCGGGGTGAACACGTTCCTGTCCAACGACGGTTCGCCCTTCGTGCAACCCACCGAGGTGATCCGCTCCACCGAGGAGGACAAGGAGCGACTCATCGGTGACCTAGAAGCGCTCCATGCGCGCTCCGGCAAGGAAGCAGAGGCTGCTCTCGACGAGCTCCAGCGCGTGGCGCTTGCAGACGAGAACGTTTTTGCCGCCCTGATCGACGCATCAAAGGTCTGCTCGCTCGGCGAGATGTCCGGCGCATTGCACCAAGTCGGCGGGCGCTACCGCAGGAATATGTGAAGGGGCGATCCCTCACCGGTGGAGAAGGCGGAGTTCAGCGATACTGGAGTGGGTCCGGGCAAGAAGCGGCACAGGGGAGAACCGACTCGCTCACTTCCGAAGCGCGCTCTTGCTATCATAACACCATCTTGACAGCAGGCAGGATGCGTGGGAGAATCAGCTCCATGAAGCATTCTGTTCTCACTCTCAGGTTCCATGACAAGCGAACCCACACCCGCCTAAAAAAGGTCGCCGGGCTTCTCGGTGTGTCGATGAACGATATAGCGGAGACAGCGATCGAAAGAGAACTCGATTTTCTTGCAGCCGATCTTGAAGACGAGCTCCTTGAGACCGTCGAGGCGCTACGGAATTGGCGCTACACCGACGAAGAAGTTGAGGCAGATGTTGTAGCGTTCGGTGAAGGGGAGGCGTACGAACGTGACCCTCTGCAAGCAACCATGATGTCGCAAGACCGGGCGGACGCTGTAGGTGTGAGGGATATCTTTGCCGATACCGTGGAACGCTGACGACCCGTCGGATACAGAGAAGATCCTTCGGAACGCGCAAGAAGTCATGTTGCAGGCGGCTCTCCATGCCCGTGAGCGGAACACTCCGACGATCGCGTTGGCTCAACAGTGGCATCGGTTGTTCTTCGGCGGTTGCACTCTGCCTGTCGCCTATTATGCCGGGACAATCCGTGACTCCGACGCGCAGTACCGGAACTGGTGGACTATGAAGTGCGTGTTGGAGCGCGTTTCGGCGTGCTTGCCTGTGACGTCCCCAACGAGCTGGGTGTCTTCGAAGAGCGGATGCAGGCTGCTGTGACCGCGATTGACTCCCAGGTGCCACAGGGTGTCGCTCCTCACACTCCCGGAATACTCGGTTCAGCGCTCCTGCTTGCTGCCA
>CAYYGI010000152.1:0-4126 GCA_964471085.1 uncultured Acidimicrobiaceae bacterium | reverse complement strand
CAGACCACCTCTTCGCTGTTGAGGACGCGAACATCGGCTGACCGGTGAACAGGTAACAAGCAGGAGCACGAAGCACGTATGGGTCTTCGGATATAGGGGCTTCTCGGAAGTTAGCGGCGTGTACAAGCCTGCCAAGGCTCGCACCACGATCCCCGCCGAGCACAATCCGCTGCTCCGGAACCTGTCGACAGAAGATTTGGAGTAGAGAGCTCTTGAAAACTCTAATTCGAGAACGTGAAGGATTGTGCGGGGAACCAGCGCGACGCTACCTTCTCGTAGTGTCCCTGTGACGCGGCACCATCCCCCTGCTCCAAGGCGAGCAGGCTGTTCCTGATCTCCTCGGCGGACTCATCAAGCACAAGATCCGCCCCGGAGAACACGCTTGCGACCCGGTCGTAATCAAGCTCGATCATCGAGTCTATAGAGAACTCCATCAGCCAATGCTCAAGGCCATTAACCCTCTCAACCACTTGCTCAGGGAACCCTGCTCTCGTCAGAACCAGCGCTGTCCAATGCACCCTGTCAATGGCATCGCCGAGCGTTGTTCGGTACCGGATTGAAGGACCGCCGGGCAACTCATATAACTCGCGGTCAGAGGGAGCAAACGCTGAGAACCACCTCAGTGGCACGTGCCAGGGGGAAGACAGGATGTAGCTTCGCGCTAGAGGTGAGGCGCCTCTCAGACCCGAGAGCTCGTGTGCCAGTGCCTCCCGTTCGTCCTCGGTGAGTACCTGCATCGCGGGATACGTCCGTGCGAATGCGAGTATCCCTTCGATCATCCGGAGGCGCACGTTGCGGGGACAGGCATACTGCTCCCCCTCCCACATCGTGAACAACGCGTCGTCAGATATCGTCTCCGTCCATAGGAACTTCCCATCATGAATGACAGTGTGCTCAGCGTTGTCTCTGCTCTGGGGTGGCAACGCGCCCACCAGCGCCGATGGCAAGTACACGCGGAAGTATGCAGTCTTGATCACATCAAGGATGCTACGGCATCTCTCAGACTGAGTAGCCAGGGAGAGCATTGCTAACATGTCAGATACGCCACATGTGGCTAGCTGCATGATTCCCCACCGGAGGTCTGTCTTGGGAGTATTCGAGACGATCGGTACCGAGACTCACGAATCCGTCCACTTCGGTGTCGACGCGGCGACAGGGCTCAAGGCTATTGTCGCTATCCACAGCACCGTGCTTGGTCCCTCACTTGGGGGGACTCGCTTTTATCCGTACCCGGACGAAGATGCTGCTCTTGTTGACGTGCTCAGACTCTCCCAAGGCATGACCTACAAAGCCGCCGCTGCTGGACTCTCCCAAGGCGGCGGGAAAGCAGTCATCATCGGCGACCCGGCCAAACTCGCATCCGAGGAGCTATTTCGTGCCTACGGCAAGTTCGTTGACGGTCTCGCTGGGCGTTACATCACTGCCGAGGATGTGGGAACCACGGTCCCGAACATGGAGATCGTCGCAACCGTGACCCGTTCCGTTCGAGGACTCCCTATCGAGAGTGGTGGCTCGGGGGATCCCTCCCCCGCTACTGCACGAGGTGTTGTTGCATCACTCCAGGCTGTGAGCCGCCACTTGTGGGGAACAACCGATCTCCGCGGCAGGAGAATCGCTGTCAGGGGTGTCGGCAAGGTCGGCTACTCGCTTACTGAGATGCTCTCGCATCTTGGAGTCGAACTCGTCATTGCTGATGTCAACGAGAACGCCGCCGACACTGCAGCAGATAAGTTCGGCGCAAAGGTAGTCAGCGTCGATGAGATCCAGAGAGTCGACTGCGACGTCTACTCGCCGTGTGCTCTCGGGGCCGATCTCAACGCATTCTCGATACCTCAGCTTGCATGTGCCGCGGTCGTCGGCTCGGCGAACAACCAACTTGCAGAGGGGGCAGACGCCGACAGACTTGCAGCGAGAGGGATCCTATATGCGCCAGATTTCGTCGTGAACGCAGGCGGCATCATCAACATTGCCGCAGAGACCGGTGGATATTCACTTGAGAAGTCGAACAAGATGGTGGACCGGATCTACGACAACCTGTCCGAGATCTTGAGGAGATCCGACAAACTCGGTATTAGCACGGAAGAAGCTGCAGAACATCTCGCCGAGACACGAATCAACGCTTGCAAGGAATAAGGAGAAGCATTGTGACATTGGGACTCGACAGCGTGATCGATCACACCGCACTCGACCTCAACGAAGACGACCTTCTCAGCTTGTATCGCAAGATGCTACTCGCGCGCAAGCTCGATGAACGCATGTGGGCTCTGAATCGCCAGGGCCGTGTCCCCTTCGTTGTCTCCGTCTCCGGGCATGAAGCGACCCAGGTGGGCGCCGCATCCGCTATTGACCCGTCGAAGGATTGGTCAATGCCGTACTACCGAGACATTGCCTTCGTCCTGGCTCTGGGCATGTCATCCGAAGACCTGTTCGCAGGTGTCTTTGCGAAAGAGTCTGACCCCTCCAGCGGTGGACGGCAGATGCCGAACCACTGGTCTGAACCGAACCTCAATATTTTTACTCAGGGATCAGTCATTGGTGTGCAATACCCCCAGGCGTGCGGAGTTGCTTATGAGCTAAAGCGTAGCGGGAGCGATGGGGTCGTCATCGTGGATGGCGGGGAAGGCTCTACTTCCGAGGGTGACTGGCACGAGGCAATGAACTTTGCAAGCATCCACAAACTCCCCGTCATCTTCCTCATCCAGAACAACCTCTACGCGATCTCCGTGCCTGCTTCCGAGTCGTTCGCCGGTCAGATAGCGGATCGAGCTTCTGGGTATGACATGCCAGGAGTCATCGTAGACGGCAACAACGTGCTCGATGTGTATGGTGCCACGGCTGCAGCCGTTGAGCGAGCTCGGGCAGGAGAGGGGCCAACGCTGATTGAGGCCAAGACGTACCGATACTACGCACACACTTCAGACGATGACGACAAGCTGTACCGCAGCCGAGAAGAAGTTGAACTGTGGCGCCGGAAAGATCCGATCCCCAACTTCAGACAGTACCTTGTTGAACAGCGCATCTTGAGCGAAGAGCTTGAGCACGATATCGAGGAGTCAGTCAAGGAGGAGATCGCCGCTGCTGTGAAAGCAACCGAATCTGCCCCGGACCCCACCGATGCGTTCAGTCATGTATTCGTCAACGACATCGTCCCAACGGATGCAGTCACCTCGATCGAAGCTGTGCCGGAGGGTGAGGACGGAAACATGATCACGGCGATCAACAAGACGTTGCATCACCTCATGTCCGACTACGACGACATGGTCATATTCGGTCAGGACGTAGCCGACCCCAAGGGTGGTGCCTTCAAGGCGACCCAGGGGCTGACCGACACGTTCGGAGATGATCGATGTTTTAATATGCCCATTGCCGAGGCACTCATTGTTGGGGTGGGTGTGGGGATTGCCTCGACAGGGACAAAGACCCTCGCCGAGATCCAGTTCGCCGACTTCATCCACCCTGGATTCGATCAGATCGTCTCAGAAGTTGCTCGAACCCACTACCGCTCAAATGGTCGCTGGAGTCTTCCGATGACGATCCGCGTGCCTTACGGCGGAGGGATCCACGGAGCGCTGTATCACTCCCAGTCGATCGAGGTGTTCTACGCGCACGTGCCTGGCCTCAAGATCGTTGTTCCTTCGACGCCAGCCGATGCCGCCGGGCTGCTGCGATCCGCTATGGAAGATCCTGATCCTGTGATGTATCTGGAACCCAAGAAGTTGTACAGGCTTGCGAAGGGTCCAATCCCGGGGCCGGAGCACTCGGTCCCCATCGGCAGAGCTGCTCTGCGAAGAACAGGGGACGATCTCACGATCATTGCGTACGGGACGATGGCTCACTTCGCCCTCGAAGCAGCAGAGATCTTGGCCCAGGAAGGTATCGACGTAACAGTGCTCGACCTCCGCTCCCTCAAGCCACTCGACTGGCCCTCCATCGAAGCCGCAATCCAGAGGACATCGAAGGCTCTCATCGTCTATGAGGACAACCGCTTCCTCGGGTACGGCGCCGAGGTTTCAGCTCAGATCATGGAGAGAGCGTTTGATTGGTTGGATGCACCAGTGATGCGTTACGCCGCACCGGATATCCCATCCTTCCCCTTTGCTTCCTCTCTCGAAGCCCAGCTCATGCC
>CAYYGI010000151.1:0-4146 GCA_964471085.1 uncultured Acidimicrobiaceae bacterium | reverse complement strand
ACAACATCAGATATCAAGTTGTACAGCACTGCGCCAAGAGTCATGATCGCCGTGAAGAGGATCACCCCTATGATCGCCAACATCAACACAACACGGAAGTAAAGATCCCCATCCGGGCTCACGACGATAGTGAGACGACCGAAAAGCTCAACGAAGGCATCGGGGATCCCGCGCTGCACGGCAATTGACCACGCTACCCACAGCCCAAGTACCGAGACGATTGCTCCAACAAGGTTGAGGATCAACGCGACCTTGAGCACCGTCCAAGGATCGATCTTGCGGACAATGCGCCGAACCCGGCGAACCGGCATAGAACCTCCTTACGCGGCAGTGTACCGAAGAGTGCAGGTACCACCGTCAACCGCGATATCGCTCAACCGATGAGTCGCTCTCACTCTTCGACCTCCGCTTCAACCGGGGCGATTGCCAAGGCAGTCAGTGCTGCTCCCTTCGTGAGGTTCATCACTCTCACCCCAGTGGAGGGTCGCTTCTGCCTAGAAATGGTCTTGGCTTCGGCTCTCATCAGGATTCCATCGGAGGATGTCACCACGATCTCATCTGTGGGGAAGACTGCCCCTGCGGCGACGACCGAGCCTCGCACCTTCGTCAGTTTGAAGGAGATCACCCCGTATCCTCCCCGCTTCTGGACACGGAATTGGTCCATCTCAATGCGTTTCCCGTAGCCGCCAGATGTCAGAATCAGTACCTCTTCGGCCTCATCGGCAATTGCTGCAGAAACGACCGCGTCTCCCTCTCTCAAACGAATACCGCGAACACCTTGAGAGACTCGCCCTGTTGAGCGGACATCGTTCTCATCGAAACGAATCCCAAGGCCGGCGCGTGTAAACATCATGAGGTCTGACTCGCCACTCGTCTGGCGCACTGCAACGACCTCATCCCCGTCGAGAAGGTTGATAGCGACGAGAACCTGGTTTCGAGAGTCGTAGTCTGAGAACTTCGACTTCTTGACCAGCCCGTTCTTCGTGAACATCACGAGGTATCGATTCGTCTCATAGTCGCGGGTATCAACAATCGCCTCAACGAACTCGTCGGCCTCCATCGGGAGGACCGATTGAATGAGTAGGCCTTTAGCGGTTCGGTCCTGTCGTGGAAGCTCGTGCGCCCTCACTCGATACACCCGCCCCGTGTTCGTGAAGAAGAGGAGATACGAGTGCGCAGTTGTATGGACGAGATGGGCTACAACATCGTCCTCACGCAGACCAGCACCCCTGACGCCGCGGCCACCCCGGGCCTGAGTCCGATACGTTTTTGCGAGGACCGACTTGACGTACCCCGCTGAAGAGACGCTCACAACAAGGTCTTCATCAGCAATGAGGTCTTCGAGAGACATCTCGCCGCTATCCGGGATAATGCGGCTCCTCCGGGTATCTGCGAACCTGTCGCGAATCTCCGTCAATTCCTTACCGATCAGATCGCGACGCATCCCCTCGTCGGCCAGAAGTTTCATCAGATACGCGATCGTCGACTTCAGCTCCTCAAGCTCCTCCCTCAGCTTGTTCGTCTCAAGGGCTGTCAATCTCCGCAGAGGCATGTCGAGGATGTGGCTTGCTTGAATCTCTGAGAAATCGAACGCACTCATGAGGCCAGTTCGAGCAGCATCGACGTTCTCTGAGGCTCGAATAATGGCGACCACCTCGTCAATGTTGTCCAACGCAATGAGCAGTCCTCGAAGGATGTGGGCTCTCGCTTCTGCCTTCGCGAGACGGAATCGAGACCTCCTCTCGATTACTTCAAGTTGGTGATCGATGTAGTGGTGGACAAGCTGGGCGAGGTTGAGTGTTCTGGGTGCCCCATCTACAAGAGCGACATTATTCACAGCAAAACTGTCCTCAAGCCTCGTGTGCTTGAAGAGCTGGTTGAGAACCACCTGCGGGATCCCATCTCGCTTGAGCTCAATGACGATTCGGGTACCAAGTCGGTCGGTTTCGTCGCGGACGTCTGCGATCCCTGTGACTCTCTTCGAGTTCACGATCTCGGAGATCTTCGCCGTGATGTTGTCCCGCGACACCTGATAAGGGATCTCAGAGACCACGATTGCTGTGCGGCCCTTCCGAATCTCCACCACTTCGGTTACCGCTCGCATCTTGATCGAGCCCCGCCCCGTCATCATCGCATCGCGGATGCCCTTATTCCCTACGATGAAGGCTCCTGTCGGGAAATCCGGGCCCTTCACGAATTCCATCAGATCGCTTACGGACGCCTCAGAATTATTGAGGGCGTACAGAACTGCGTCTACGATCTCGCGCAGGTTGTGCGGTGCCATGTTTGTCGCCATGCCAACCGCTATGCCGGTCGAACCGTTGACCAAGAGGTTCGGGAATCGCGAAGGAAGAACAGTCGGTTCGCTGCGCTCACCCGAGTAGTTCTCCCTGAAATCAACGGTGTCTTCATCAATGCCGTCGAGCATGTGTGAAGAGAGCTTCGCTAACCGAGCTTCGACGTATCGCATAGCTGCTGGAGGATCGTCGACGGTTCCGAAGTTCCCCTGTGGATCGACGAGGGGGTACCGCAGAGCAAAGTCCTGAGCGAGGCGGACCATAGAGTCGTACACCGCTTCGGGTGCATGCGGATGAAACCAACCAACAACATCACCGACGACTCGAGATGCCTTGCGATAGGGGGTACCCGGCCGAATTCCGCTGTCCCACATCGAGTAGAGCACTCTGCGATGCACGGGCTTCAACCCATCTCGCACATCGGGGAGCGCCCTTGACACGATGACTGACATCGCGTACTCAAGGAACGAATCCTCCATCTCCCCCACAATATCAATCGGGAGGGTGGACTCCGGATTCGCGATTTCGTTCGACATGTTCTCTCTCCGCTTCCAGGCTTCTCGCGCTTCTAGGCTTCTCGCGCTTCAGAGCTTCTCATTATTCTGGGACCTCTAGGCATCTAAGAACCGGACATCCTTTGCATTCTGCTGGATGAACTTCCGTCTCGCCTCTACATCCACTCCCATCAGAGTTGAGAATGTCTGCTCTGCTGAAAAAAGATCCTCAAGTTGTACTCGTAGCAGCGTCCTCTGGTCAGGGTCCATCGTCGTCTCCCACAATTCGTCCGCATTCATCTCGCCGAGACCCTTGAAGCGCTGCACGTTAATCTTGCGCCCCTCATTCTCCGCTTTGAAGCGGTCGAGCCCATTATCCGTCTTGATCCACGTCGTCTTCGTCCCGATCTTGGCGGAGTACAGCGGCGGCTGTGCAATGTAGATGTAGCCGTATTCGATGACGTCAATCATGTGCCGAAAGAAGAACGTCAGGAGCAGAGTTCGGATATGCGCGCCGTCAACATCGGCATCTGTGAGGAGAATAATCTTCTTATATCTCACCTTGGAGATATCCATCTCGTCACCGATTCCTGTTCCTATCGCCGTGATCAGCGACTGAACCTCGGTGTTCTGGAGAACCCTCGAGAGCCGATTCTTCTCAACGTTGATGATCTTCCCCCGTATCGGAAGAATCGCCTGGTACTCAGAGTTCCGCGCCTGCTTGGCTGATCCGCCTGCCGAATCCCCCTCCACGATAAACACTTCGGAGAGTTCCGGGTCTCTTGAAGAGCAGTCTGACAACTTCCCTGGGAGGCCTCCCGACTCGAGAAGGCTCTTGCGCCTCGTCAAATCACGCGCTTGTCGAGCTGCAGAGCGAGCACGCGCCGCCTGGTTCGCCTTGTCAACTATTCGACGTGCATCCCCGGGATGCTTCCCGAGCCACTCTGGGAACACCTGATTCATTGCTTTCTGCACGAATGATCGAACCTCAGTGTTCCCAAGCTTCGTCTTGGTCTGGCCCTCGAATTGGGGGTTGGCGACTTTGACGGAGATCACCCCAGTGAGGCCCTCCCGCACATCCTCACCCTGGAGATTCTTCTCCTTCTCTTTGAGAACGTTCCGAGAACGAGCAAAGTCATTGATTGCTTTCGTGAGGGCTGTACGGAATCCTTCTTCGTGGGTTCCCCCTTCATGCGTGTTGATATTGTTCGCAAAGGAGAGGACGGATTCTGTGTACCCGCCAGTCCACTGCAGCGCAATCTCGACCTCTGCGGTGTCGTCCTTGTGCTCGAAATATGCAACTTGGCTGTGGATTGGATCGCGAGAAGCGTTGAGGTGCCGGACAAAGTCGATGA
>CAYYGI010000150.1:0-4160 GCA_964471085.1 uncultured Acidimicrobiaceae bacterium | reverse complement strand
AGATTGATGCACGATGACTGAATTCAAGTTCGACTCTGGAGATATCGCCACAGCGCTCCGTTCAAACCTTGAGGGCTGGGAGCCCTCGCTCGAATCTGAGACTATGGGCTACGTCGCTGCAGTCGGCGACGGAGTTGCGCGCGTTACTGGTCTCCCTCACGCAATGGCGTCGGAGCTCCTTGAGTTCTCCGGCGGGTTGCTTGGTGTTGCGTTGAACCTCGATGAGGGCTCCATTGGTACGGTCATCCTCGGTGACGCCTCTGGTATTGAGGAGGGGGATGAGGTCCGCTCTACGGGTCGCGTTCTCTCTGTCCCTGTAGGTGACGAGCTCCTCGGTCGCGTTCTCGACTCGCTCGGGACCCCCATTGATGGCAAGGGCCCATTGAACGCCGTCGAGCGGCGTTTCCTTGAGACCCAGGCCCCCTCTGTGATTGACCGTCAACCGGTCTCTGAGCCGCTCCAGACCGGGATCAAGGCCATTGACTCGATGACACCGATCGGTCGCGGTCAGCGCCAGCTCATCATTGGCGACCGCCAGACAGGGAAGACTGCAATTGTGGTCGACACGATCCTGGCTCAGAAGGGCCTTGGTGTGAAGTGCGTTTATGTGGCGATCGGTCAGAAGAACTCCACGGTCGCTGAAGTTGTGGAGACGCTCACAAAGGCGGGTGCTATGGAGTACACCGTTGTGGTGAATGCCTCTGCAGGGGACGCTGCTTCGCTCCAGATGTATGCCCCGTACGCCGGGTCTGCGATTGGGCAGCACTGGATGTACAACGGTCAGGATGCTCTCGTGGTCTTTGACGATCTCACGAAACAGGCTGTTGCATATCGCGAGATCTCGTTGCTGCTGCGCCGCCCTCCAGGGCGTGAGGCGTACCCGGGTGATGTCTTTTATCTGCACAGCCGACTCTTGGAGCGCTGTGCTCGCCTCTCTAATGAGCTTGGTGGGGGTTCTCTTACCGGCCTCCCAATCATTGAGACGAAGGCGAATGATGTCTCGGCGTACATTCCAACGAATGTCATCTCAATCACTGATGGCCAGATTTTCCTTGAAACGGACCTCTTCTTCTCCGGTATCCGCCCCGCTATCAACGCAGGTATCTCTGTGTCGAGAGTTGGTGGTGCAGCCCAAATCAAAGCAATGCGCAGCGTAGCCGGGTCGCTGAGACTCGACCTTGCCCAGTTCCGCGAGCTGGAGGCATTTGCTGAGTTTGGTTCCGAACTTGACCCAACGTCACTTGCTCAGCTAGAGCGGGGGCGGCGCGTTGTTGAGGTTCTCAAGCAGGGCCAGCACGAGCCCGTCCCAGTTGAAGAGCAGGTGCTCACAATTTTTGCTGTGACACAGGGCCACATGGACGATGTTGATCCGACGAGCGTGGCGAGCTTTGAGGCGGATCTGCGTGAGTTTGCACGCAGCCGCTACTCCTCAATGCTGGTATCGATTGCTGATACGGGACGACTCCCGGAAGACGAGCTGGTGCAGGTGATCAACGCTTACAAGGAGTCCATCTCCAACGGTGATGTGACAGGCGAGATCGGAGTTTGAGGGAGATGGGAGCTTAGAGAACCGTGCCCTCCGCTGAAGTTCGCCAGATTCGTCGACGCATCAAAAGCGTCGAGTCGACGATGAAGATCACGCGTGCAATGGAGTTGATTGCAACTGCCCGCATCGGGAAGGCCCAGGTGCGTGTGGCGCGAGCAAAGCCGTACACAGCGAAGATGAATGACGTCATCCGCAACATTGCTACTGCGACGGGAACGCTCTCTCACCCCCTTCTTGAACGCAGAGACGGTGCTGACATCGGTGTGCTCGTCGTGACCTCGGACCGCGGTCTTGCAGGCGGCTACAACACTTCGGTGATCAGGGCTGCTGAGGCGGCAATACATCGTCACATCGCGAACGGAAAAGCGGTGCGGGTGTACACCGTTGGTGCCAAGGCACTTGCTTACTTCAGGTATCGCAAGTTCATCGTTGCTCACTCCTGGTTAGATGTAACCGACACCCCGACGTATGGGGATGCCAGAGCAATCGCGAACGTTGTTCTCGATGAGTACGCGAGCGAGCATGTGGACGCTGTCGAGGCGTACGCGACTGAGTACATCTCGGCGCTGACTCAGAACGCTGTGTTCTGGCCAGTTCTCCCGATCGAGCCCCCTGATGTGGAGGGGGATGTTCCTGAGACGTCCGCCGATTACACTTTTGAGCCCTCCCCCGAGGAGATCCTCGGGAGGCTCCTTCCGCGCTACCTTGAAGCAACTGTCTTCGGGATGCTGTTGGATGCGTCAGCCTCTGAGCACGCTGCGCGGAGGCGAGCAATGAAGGCCGCTACCGAGAACGCTGAGGAGCTGACTCGTTTGTTGACCCGTGAAGCCAACCAAGCGCGCCAGGCAGAGATTACGACAGAAATTAGCGAGATCGTCGGTGGCGCCGAGGCGCTGTCGAACGATTGATAGAATCAAGAAGAGACGGAGATCATCACATGACCGTGACAACCAGCGACACATCCGGCGATACAGCCGGCGCGGCTGTTCTGGCCACCGGGCGCATCGTTAAGGTTGCAGGACCGGTGGTTGACGTTGCGTTCCCCCCTGACTCTCTCCCAGAGATCAACCACGCTATCGAGGTGGGCCTTGAGGTGGAGGGAGTAAAGAAGACTCTGATCTGTGAGGTTGCTCAGCAGCTCGGAAACGATACGGTGCGTGCCGTTGCGTTGGCACCCACCGATGGGCTGGTTCGGGGTGCAGAAGTTCGCAACACTGGTGCACCGATCTCGGTCCCTGTCGGGGATCAGACGCTCGGCCACATCTTCAATATGTGGGGAGAAGCCCTTGATGACCCTGATATCGAGTTTCCAGGGGATTGGTGGCCAATTCACAGGGATCCGCCTGCATTTGAGGATGTGCAGCCCCAGAAGAAAGTGTTTGAGACGGGGATCAAAGTCATTGACCTGATCACGCCGTACTTGGAGGGTGG
Organism: uncultured Acidimicrobiaceae bacterium; assembly: GCA_964471085.1. Classification (GTDB taxonomy): domain Bacteria; phylum Actinomycetota; class Acidimicrobiia; order Spongiisociales; family UBA5794; genus B3-G11. Next base: position 1,183 of record CAYYGI010000150.1, on the reverse strand, counting down.
CAAGATCGGGCTCTTCGGGGGTGCAGGTGTTGGAAAGACGGTCCTTATCCAGGAGATGATCAACCGTGTTGCGACCCAGCACGGTGGTGTCTCAGTGTTTGCTGGAGTTGGGGAGCGTACACGTGAGGGGAACGACCTCTTCCTTGAGATGAAGGAGTCCGGTGTTCTCGAGAAGGCCGTTCTCGTCTTTGGCCAGATGGATGAGCCCCCGGGTGTGCGCCTCCGTGTTGCGCTCTCGGCGCTCACGATGGCTGAGTACTTCCGTGACGTCCAGCAACAGGATGTGCTCCTCTTTATTGACAACATCTTCCGGTTCACTCAGGCGGGCGCTGAGGTCTCGACGCTTCTTGGTCGCATGCCCTCTGCTGTGGGGTATCAGCCGACGCTCTCGTCGGAGATGGGTATCTTGCAGGAGCGGATCACGTCACTCAAGGGACGCTCGATTACGTCCCTCCAAGCAATTTATGTGCCAGCCGATGACATCACGGACCCGGCACCTCATACGGCCTTTGCTCACCTTGATGCTACGACGGTGCTCTCTCGCCCGTTGACGGCGCTTGGTATTTATCCGGCTGTAGACCCGCTCGACTCGAACAGTCGTGCCCTTGATCCCCAGATCATCGGGGAGGAGCATTACGCTATCGCGATTCAGGTGCAGCTCGTCTTGCAGCGGTACAAGGATCTCCAGGACATCATCGCGATTCTTGGTATGGATGAGCTCTCCGAGGAGGACAAGCTCACCGTGAACCGTGCACGTCGCATCCAGAGGTTCCTCTCTCAGCCGATGTTCGTTGCTGAACAGTTCACGGGACAGAAGGGCATCTTTACCCCCCGTGATGAGACGATTGCCTCTTTCAAGGCCGTGCTTGAGGGTGAGGGGGATCATCTGCCTGAGCAGGCGTTCTACATGGTCGGGGGGATGGAGAGCGCCATTGCAAAGGCCAAGGAGCTTGGGGCGGCGGTCTGATGGCCAAGACGTTCCAGGTTGACATTGTGACGCCTGAGGCGGTCATCTGGTCGGGGGAGGCCGAGATGGTCTCAGCGCGCACCACCGAGGGCGACATTGGTGTGCTTGCTGATCATGAGCAGACTATGGCTGCTCTTGCAACGGGTGCAGTGACGATCCATCATGAGGGCAGGGTCACTGCTGCAGGTATTCATGGCGGCTTTCTCCAGATTTATA
>CAYYGI010000149.1:0-4166 GCA_964471085.1 uncultured Acidimicrobiaceae bacterium | reverse complement strand
CCGCCAATCGCATCTGGGGCACGCCCCTGGATTGCAGCCTTGTTGAGCCTCGTCCTCCCCGGTCTCGGTCAGGCGTACGCGGGGAGGCACCTTCGTGGCTTAGCGTGGTTCTCTCCGGCGGTCATTCTTGCTGCGGGGGCGTTCGTTCTCATTGACGCTGAGATCGCTGATCTGATCGGTGCTGCTCTCTCTCCTGTTGTGTTGTGGGGAGTGTTCTGGCTCAACGTTCTCGGTGCAGCGTGGCGGATTGGTGCCGCTGTGGACGCGTTCGCGCTCGTGAACCGTGAATCACCTGTCATGGTCATGGTGATGACGTTCGCTGTTGGTTGGCTATTGCTTCTGCTGTTCGCGACAACGCCTCATCTTGTGATTGGGCGATACACCCTCGATGCGATCTCCCTTGTCTCCACAGTATTCGTGGCAGAGGAGGGGAGCAGAGCAATCGTTCCCCTGTTTCCGATCGGCACAGATGCCGACATTGTTCCAGATCCTGCTCTCACCCCGAACGTGGTTGACAGCGGACCTGTCTCTCACTCACGTGTTGATCCAAGAGCGTGGGATCCCGATGCGATCGCAGCGTGGATCAAGATCAAGGGGGATCGCCGAGGCAGTGCCGACGCTCCCTTCCTCCCCTTCAACGAGCGGCTAGGGAAGGGACGGGTCAACGTCTTGATCGCAGGCGGGGACTCGGGCCCGGGCCGTGGTGGTCTGCGCACGGACACGATGATCGTTGCTTCCATGCATATGAAGACAGGCCGGGCAGCGATCTTCAGTTTTCCTCGCAACCTTGGATCGATTCCTCTTCCCGAGGAGTTCGAGTCCGCATTCGAAGACCTCGAGAGGAGTCTTGCACCCGATCCTGTCCCCCTCCTCGACGGTGAGGCGCCGCCGGAGTGGGAGAGCTGCAAGTGTTTCCCCGACCAGATGAACGCGATCTACTCGCACACACGAAGGTGGACACACACCTACCCCCATGAAGTGGACCCGGGTATGGCGGCTCTTCGGGATGTGGTTGCAGGGCTCATGGGGGTCAACATTGACTACTACGTCCTCCTCGACATGGGTGCGTTTGTTGACCTTGTCGATGCGATTGGAGGGGTCGATGTCTACGTTCTCCAGCCGCTCCACTCCGAGGTCTCCCCGCCGCGTGAGGGCGATGCGTGGGCAGTGGTTGATGTTGATGTTGGTTGGAATCACCTTGACGGTCCCCAAGCCCTTGCCTACGTCAGGGCAAGAAAGGGGGCGAGCGACTATGCGCGGATGCAGCGGCAGCGATGCATGGTTCGGGCGGTCGCTGCGAAGGCAGATCCTTTCACGGTGATGCGGAGTTTCCCTGCGATTGTTGATGCGGTCGCGAAGTCTGTCGTGACGGATCTGCCGAGATCATTCGTAGCTGACTTCATCGCTGCGGCTGCAAACCTTGATTTCGACGATATCCAGACTGTCGGCTTTACCCACGCCTACTGGCAGGAGGCACGAGATCATCTGGGACATCCCGTTCCCGATGTGGAGAAGATACAGGCTAAGGTAAGGAGCGTGTTTGCTGGCTTCGACACCGATCTGCCTGGTGATGTCGGCGCAAGTGAGTGTGACGCGTAGCTGCTTGCACCCGGTCGTCACTCCCCAGTCGTGAATCGATTCAGTCAAGTCGGCTAAGTGGCCGGCCGATACGGAGACGAATGTTATCAGGAGTTCTGAAGCGGAGCGAGCGCTATCGGCTCGCTGGTTCCCTCCTACGTATGCGCGCGGTCGTTTACGTTGTGGGGGCTGGGATGATATTCCTCGTGCCAGGCGTACCCCTGAGTGCACGTTTCGCCGGCGCCGTATTTGCTCTTCTCGCAGCGAGTGCCCCCTTCCTCCTGCGGCGAGGGAATCGGTACGCAGGGGTTCGTATCTCGGCAATTATCGATCTCGTAGCATCCTTCGTTCTCTGGTTGACTCTCCCGTGGATTGGTGGAATTGGACTCCTTCTCGCAGCGTGGGCCGTAGCGTTCGTAGCGCTTCTCAACCCGGAGCGAGGTGCTCGTCGATTTGCTGTGCTCGCTGTCGGTTTGGAGCTCTCAAAAATTGTCATCGTGCTCTCCGCAGTCATCTCCTATGGTCAGGGTGCACCATCGCCAACGACTGAGATCGGCATTCTGTTGGCCCGTGCGCTCATTCTCGGCGGCGTGTACGTCGTAGCACAGGGCTTTGATCGCTACGTCCTGCGTCTCACGGCTGTCGCTGAGTCGGGTTCAGAGCGGTACCGTAGATTGATGGACGCCGCGCCAACGAGTTTCCTGGTCACCGTCGATGGCGACATAGCGTATCTCAACCCATCGGCAGCGGAGCTCCTCCGCGAGGCGCAAGCGCATCTCGTAGGGAGCACTTTCTCCAGCCTCATCGCTGAGAGCGATCACGACAGAGTTGTCGGCGCCATGGACGCGACGGCGGAGTGGTTTGAGTCGATGCGAGTGGAGAACGTCAGGCTCAATGTCGCCGGTGGAGAGGAGACGTGGGTTGACATCACGTGTAACGCCGTTGACTATCGCGGCGACCTCGCTGTTCAGATCGCTCTTGACGATAGGTCTGACCAGAGACGCGCTGAGATTGATCTCTACAAGACGGAGATCGACTATCACGAGTTTTTCGAGCGCATCCCAGTTGCCCTGTATCGGACGCTGCCGGACGGCACAATACGCCAGGCAAATGCAGCATTTCTGAGACTCCTGGGCATCTCATCGAATACTCAGCTCTCGCGGTACAACGCAGGGCACTTTTACGTTGACATCGCCGATCGGGAGCACATCTCCGCGTTGCTCGAGGAGTCGGGAGTAGTTGTCGGCTTCGAGGCATCAATGCGCCGATTGGACGGAGAGACGATCTGGGTTCAAGACACCTCTCGACGCATAGAGACCGACGAGGGCGCAATATTCGAGGGAGTATTGGTAGATGTCACCGAGAAGCGCGCTGCTGAAGAGGAGGCGTGGTCGCGCGCTGCCCAGCAGCAAGCAGTGGCAACCATTGGACAGATCGCCCTCGAGTCTGACAACATCTCAGATAGCCTCGCCAGCATCACAGATATGATCTTGGCTGTCCTCGGCGTTGATGGCGTTATTGTGGAGCAGCGTCCCCCTGACGTCGAGGCTGATTACACCGCATCCGGCATTGGGCTCACCCTTGCTCCGGAGTCTGTTGCCGCGGTTGTGGATCGTGCACACATGACGGCTGCGCCTGTGGTGCTTCCCACGGAGGAAGAAATCCGTTTCGAGGCAGCATCGCTCGCCGATTGTGGTGTGCAATCCTGTGTTGCGGTGACCGTGCCAGGGGTCGAGGCCGACTTAGGTACGCTTATTGTCCTTGCGAGTACACCTCGTCTCTTTAGCGCAGATGACATCAACTTCCTGCTCTCAGTCGTGAACGTGCTCTCCGCAGCAATTGATCGCACAGAGGTGAACGCAAAGCTAGAAGCCCTTGTTCACTCCAAGGATGCCTTTATTGTGTCCGTGTCTCACGAGCTCCGGACACCGTTGACTGTGGTGACCGGTCTGGCTTACGAACTCCACGAGCAGTGGGTTGACCTCTCAGACGAGGAAGTCAGCGAGTTCACGGCCATGCTTGTGGAGCAGAGTAGCGACATGTCTGATCTCATCGAAGACCTGCTTGTAGCTGCTCGATCGAGCATGGGGAGTGTCAGGGTTCAACTGCAACGCGTTGATGTGCAGAGCGAGGTTGAGAGAGCTGTTGCAAGCTTCCTGGACATTGGTGGGTCGACTATTGCTGTCTTTGGAGATGCTGGGCATGCAACAGCAGACGTTATCCGTGTGCGACAGATTCTCCGGAACCTCATCTCAAACGCTCTGCGGTATGGTGGTGAGAGTATCGAGATTCACACGCTCCAGGAACAGGGGTTGCTTGCTGTGGAGGTCATTGATGACGGAGATGAGATCCGACCTGAAGATGCCGAACGAATCTTCGTGGCGTATGAGCGTGCGCATAACGCCGAAGGCCAGCCGGGTTCGGTCGGGCTCGGTTTGACGATCTCGCGGACGTTGGCGGAACTCATGGGAGGATCGCTGACGTATCGCTTCGATGGCCGAAGTGTGTTCCGCCTTGAGCTTCCACGTGTCGGAGATGAAGCAGCCAAAGAGGGATCGTCGTCTCGGTTGAACACCGAGGAGTTCGTG
>CAYYGI010000148.1:0-4172 GCA_964471085.1 uncultured Acidimicrobiaceae bacterium | reverse complement strand
CATCACAGAGATGGTCGAACGTGCTGAGCGCTACCAGGACACTCCTCGTCACACGATCCAGGTCGACTACTGGCCATATCTTGATGACATGCGGGCACTCTGTGATACCAACGACGAGGCGGCACTCGCGGAGTGAATCGAGATCCTTGGAACGACAATTGGAGACACTGAGACCCTCACTTCGACTAGATTTATGTCAGAATACGGGGGAGAGACTCGCGCCATGAATCAACCAGCTGATAACCACAAAATCTTGAAGATGATCGCGATCCGATCGTTCTTCCTCCTCATCGCGGCCGTTGTGCTCTATGTCCTGTGGCCGCGGCTCGTGGACTTCCTCTCAGCAACCCCGCAACTCGCTGGCATCCGCTGGTACTGGTTCGTCTTGATGGGGTTACTCATGTCGGGTGCGTTCATGGCGATGTGGGAGCTCGTGTATACAGCAATCACCGGTGTCTCGCGATTCGTTGTGGGAACGAGTCATCTTGCAGCGAACGCGCTTGGTCGAGTAATCCCGGGAGGTCCAGTCGCAGCGGGTGCAATGTACTTTCAGATGCTCTCTGTCTCGGGAGTTCCGCGCGGACAAGCCGCAGCTGCTCTGACCGCGGCAGGCTTCATCTCAAACCTGGTCCTCTTCTCTCTCCCTACGGTCGCGATCATTCTTGCGGCTGTGACAGCACCAGTCGTCCCGGAAGGCTTGCTCCCTGTCGGGGTCGTCGGGTTAACGCTCTTTGTCTTACTGTTCGCCGTTGTGTTCACAGCAGTGCACTACGACAAGCCGCTGCACCTTGTCGGCAGGGTGCTTGAGAAGTTCATTAAGTGGCTCGGAGTGAAGTTCCGGAAGAAATGGAACCCAACGGCGCAACAGTTCATTGATCGACGCAACGAGGTCGTGCACGCACTCGGCTCGCGGTGGCGACGAGTCGTCGCTGCAGCGGTGCTGAACTGGACACTCGACTACTCGGTGCTCCTCGTTGCTCTCATCGCCGTCGGGGCACATCCCCGCCCCAGTCTCGTGCTGATCGCTTTTGCAGGTGCCGCTGTGCTCGGGATGATCCCCCTCACACCGGGTGGATTGGGATTCGTCGAGGTTGGGCTCTCTGCGATGCTGATATATGCCGGAATTCCTGCTCCGGATGCGGTCCTGGCTGTTCTCACGTACCGGCTCTTCCAATTCTGGCTCCCCATCCCGGCCGGCGCTGTTGCCTACATCTTGTTCAAGCGGCGGTATGGGAAGCCATCTGATCTCGAGCCATCAGCGGCGTAGCAGCGCCCGACAGATGTCGCAGCGGAGAGGGAGATGGTATCCTCGAAGTGCCATTGACCCCGCGCGGGAGAGCCGACTGACCGGCACCAAAGGAGCACCCGATGTCTGACCAGCGACACCCCGATCAACCCCCGCAACGAACGTTCGTCGACCGTCACATTGGACCCGACACTTCCGACGTGCTTGCCATGTTCAAGGCCGTGGGCGTCGAATCCTTCGACGAGCTCATCTATGGTGCGGTGCCCGACGCGATCCTCTCGAACCGGCTACCTGATGTGCCAGGTCCGTTGAGCGAAGTCGCCGCGCTCGAACGGATGCGCCAGATTGCTGCGAAGAACGACGTGTACCACTCCTTTATCGGCATGGGGTATTACGGCACGATCACCCCTGGTGTGATCCAGCGTAACGTCCTCGAGAATCCCGGCTGGTACACGGCGTACACCTCGTATCAGCCTGAGATCTCCCAAGGGAGGCTTGAGGCGCTCATCAATTTTCAGACAGCAGTGAGCGACCTCACCGGTCTCGACATCGCAAACGCATCTCTCCTCGACGAAGGCACCGCAGCGGCTGAAGCTATGACTCTCATCAAGCGTGTCGGCAGAAGTAAGAGCATGACATTCTTCATCGACCACTTGGTGCATCCCCAGACAATTGAGGTCGTCAAGGGGCGAGCCCTCCCACTCGGGTACGAGGTCGTTGTCGGCGATCCAACCGAGGACCTCGATGCATCCCAGGTGTTCGGCATCCTCCTCCAGTATCCGGGAACCCTTGGGCACATCCCTGACATTGCGCCCGTCATCGAGAGTGCTCACGAAGCCGGAGCGCTCGTCGCGGTTGCGACAGACCTCATGGCACTCACGCTCATCACCCCACCAGGTGAGCTCGGTGCGGACATAGCTATCGGATCGTCACAGCGTTTCGGTGTCCCGATGATGTTCGGTGGACCTCACGCTGCATTCATGGCGATCCGTGATGCATACCGCCGCTCGCTGCCTGGCCGTCTCGTCGGTGTCTCTGTAGATACCAAGGGCCGCGCGTCGTACCGCCTTGCGCTCCAAACACGAGAACAGCACATTCGCAGGGACAAAGCAACCTCCAACATCTGCACAGCACAGGTGCTCCTTGCTGTGATGGCGGGGATGTACGCGGTGTACCACGGGCCTGAAGGCCTCGTTGAGATCGCTTCGACGATCCATGACAAGGCGAACTTGCTCGCAGCAAGCCTGATTGCTGGTGGAGTGCGCGTCCTCAATGACACCTGGTTCGACACCCTCGCTGTTGGAGTGGAGAACCCCGAAGAGGTGCTCGCAGATGCTCGACGCCATCGATTGAATCTGCGTCGCATCGACGAGCGTTCAGTCGGTATTGCTCTTGACGAGACAACATCCCACGAATCCCTTCTGGCGATCTGCGACGTGTTCGGCGTTGAGTTCCTTCTTGAGGGGGAGACTTCTGGCATTCCCGTAGGTGTGCAGAGGCAGACTTCCTTCCTCACTCACCCGACATTTCTTCGGTATCGATCAGAGACCGAGATGCTCCGCTACCTCAGGAGGCTCCAGGACAAAGACATTGCTCTCGACCGCGCCATGATCCCGCTTGGCTCCTGCACGATGAAGCTGAACGCCTCCTCCGAGATGATGCCGATCACCTGGCCCGAGTTCACGAATATTCATCCGTTTGTTCCCCTCGACCAGGCGGAAGGTTACCTCGAGTTGTTCAGAGATCTCGAAGCATGGCTCGCATCGATCACCGGCTATGACGCCGTGTCTCTGCAACCAAACTCTGGGGCACAGGGAGAGTTGGCTGGCCTGCTCGCAATAAACGGATACCTTGAGTCACAAGGTGAGGGAGACCGAGATATCTGCCTCATCCCTTCCTCCGCCCATGGGACGAACCCTGCGTCGGCCGTGATGGCAGGCCTGAAGGTGGTCGTCGTCAAGTGCGATGAGGAAGGCAACATAGATGTCGCCGACCTTGAAGCAAAGGCGACCGAACACGCTGACAAGCTTGCAGCAATGATGGTCACCTACCCGTCGACCCACGGTGTATTCGAGTCAGCAATCATCGAGATCTGCGACATCGTGCATCGAAACGGTGGCCAGGTGTATCTCGACGGTGCAAACCTCAACGCAATGGTTGGAATAGCGGAGCCCGGAATGTTCGGCTCTGATGTGAGCCATCTCAACCTCCACAAAACCTTCGCTATCCCGCATGGCGGTGGCGGTCCGGGTGTTGGCCCGATTGGTGTCAAGGAGCATCTTGTGCCGTACCTTCCCGGGAAGAGCCTCGGCTCTGACATCGCCGATGCCGATCTTGTCGGACCGGTCTCTTCAGCGTCGTGGGGCTCGGCAGGCATCCTCCCAATCTCGTGGATGTACATAGCAATGCTCGGGCCAGAGGGGCTTCGGAAGTCGACAGAGGTTGCAGTATTGAGCGCGAACTATCTCGCGAAACTCCTCGCCCCCCACTTCCCTGTGCTATACACGGGGCCGATGGGGCTCGTTGCCCATGAGTGCATCATCGACATCCGCCAGATCGAGGCAGAGACAGGAATCACGAACGAGGATATTGCAAAGCGACTCATCGACTACGGTTTCCACGCCCCGACGATGTCTTTCCCTGTTGCAGGTACGTTGATGATCGAGCCAACGGAGTCAGAGTCCAAGTACGAGCTTGACCGGTTCGTAGACGCGATGGTTGCAATCAAGGCAGAGATCGACGAAGTGGCAGCCGGCCAGGTCACCGCCGCCGACTCGGTGCTGCGCAACGCACCGTACCCGGCTGAGGATCTCACCGTTGCCGACTGGCCTCACCCGTTCTCCAGGGACGAGGCAGCGTACCCTGTCCCTGGTCTGCGGCAGTGGAAGTACTGGGTGCCAGTGAGCCGCATCGACAACGCCTACGG
>CAYYGI010000147.1:0-4191 GCA_964471085.1 uncultured Acidimicrobiaceae bacterium | reverse complement strand
TTGGAGCGCTCCTCAACGATGAAGCCGCTACGAACACCAATCGCGACGTTAAGTAGCACTTCGGAGATGAGCAGGGTCGGTGACGCTCAGAAACACGTATTACGTCCTTCGTCCTACGTCCTCTACGTCCTACGTCTTCTACCTACTTCGTCCTACGTCTTCGTGGATACGTCCTCTACCTTGTGTGTCTCGCGATTAGCTAGCGCAGTCGAAGCAAATTTTCTTCCGCTTTGCAGCGAGCTGGTTGACCCGTTTGACGAGAAAGCAGCTTGAACAGACGAACTCGCCGGAGGTAGCAGCGTCCACTTCCTGACCCTCCATTGAAATCTCGGCACGACGAATTGCCCGCATCTCAGCAGCTTCATCAACAACGATTGCCTCGTTCATTTCGTCCTCGGTAAGCATTTCAAGCTCTTCGGCTTCGAGCTCATCGAGAGCGGGCGGGGATTCTTCCCGGTGTGCTTTCGATGTGCCAACGTCCGCGCTTGGCGCTACGGGCTCGGTGCCAGTGAAGTCTTTAGGGGGTTTGGTAGTCATGTTCCTCTCGGGTCTATCTCTCGATGCGAGATCATACCAATCTCCTGAAGCAGTGCAACCAGTTTTCTAGATAACAAAATCTACAGCCTGTGGCAGAACTTCAACTTCTATGGTTCCGTGACCAAGGATCTCACCATCGGCTTCAACCATCCAATCGTCGGGCACCTCGATGCGCATCGATGAACCTGAGTATCTCTCAACCCCTCGGTGTGAGATGTGCGTCCCCATGAGGAGCCGCGGCATGACGGAGAAGGCTTGGCGTCTCGGGGCACGAAAGATCTGCACATCCATCTCAGCATCAGTCAGCGACGAGTCTGGTGCAATCTTCATTCCTCCCCCAAAGAACTGTCCGTTCGCAATCACGACGTTGATAGCTGTGCCGTTATAGGTATGGGAGTCAACCGTCACACCAACCGACCCCACCCTGAATCTCCACAACGCAACCCAGAACGCCGCCCTATACCTCATCCCCCCCGTCCATCGAAAAAAGCCGTTTGCTACGGCTGCCGACTCCGCCCCCACACCTATGTTCATTGCGTTGAGGAAGTAGGCCTCACCGAAGGATCCCGTTGCTCTCCCGACATCAATGGTACTCAACTCAGGATGAACGAGGCGGGTCAACCCTGGGAGAACTCCTCGTTCTTGACCAAATGTTCTCACGAAATCAGAACCGGATCCGACTGAAGCAACGGCGAGAGTGAACTGTTGATCAGACTTAGAGGAGAGCAAGGCGTTGAGAACAAGATGGGCAGTGCCGTCGCCTCCGACCGCTACGAATCGGTGATGACCCCTCCCGATTGCAGCAGTGACTCGATCAACAACATCCTGACCGCTACTCGTTTCCTCGAAGACTGCATCGAGTTCAAGGTCATTCGAGACGCGCGTCACTGTTGCGAGTACCTCGCTCTCGCGTCCTGCTGCTGGATTAACTACCCCGAACCATGTCATCATGAACCTTCAACCGCCACGATACCTCGATCAATCTTACTGAGGACCTCTGTCGCAATCATTCTGTATTGGGGAAAACTGTCCCGAATCTGACGGAGCAGATCGATGACCTGCCGCGAGGATCGGACAAAGTCTCCAGCACGGAGATCGTCAGTCTCGAAAATGTCTGCCAGATCAAGGCCAGACCCCCACGCGTGCATCGAATCTACAAGACCGGTATCAACAGCTCGTGTCGTTTCGCGCCCCTCCCTCTGCTCCCTCTCGCCGATTGATGCAGCGATCTCTGCGATCCTTTCGATCGGCTCTCGCGCAGAGCGCGCCTCGGGGACGCTCGAGTCCTCCCTACCTCGATGCTGATACGTAAAGATTGACGCCAGGGCCCCAAACTCCGGTGGCGTGAGCGTATCGAAGACACCGACGCGGAGCGTCTCGGCGAGGAGGAGATCAAGCTCGCTGTATATGCGACGGAGCGACTCTCCGCTCTCGGTCAGCTCCCAACCTCTCGTATATCCCGTAGCTTCAAGCACTCCTCTGATTCGGCTGAATTCATCCGCTACGTCACTCGTGTGTGAGCGTTGAACACGGCGTTCGAGACGCCGGATGTCGCGCTCTGCCCGTCGTGCGCGTTCGGCCCAATGCATGTGTTTCTCAACATCCGGGCATCCAAGCACACCTCTCGATCCGCCTTGAGGGAAGACAGGCTTTGGTTCTGTAGAAGGAACGAACGCCTCAAGCATCGAACCAACTCCGCGCCGGAACACAGCATCCTGCGGGCGCACGGGAGAGGGCAGAGTCAGCTTGCCGACTATCTCTGCAAGCCGCGGAACATCACGCACTCGCATTGTCACGCGCTCTCCCGCGACATCGGTAAAGGAGAGTCTCGGTTTCTCCCCGCCCCAGGAACGCCCGATGAGAACCAGAAGCTCGTCACCGACTCTGAGCACGACACCGGGTTTGAGCTGCTGTATGTCAGCGCTTGGCTCAAGCCCGCGTACATTCTGGTCGGTGATCTCGAAGATGTCTCCCTGCTCGCACTCCGCTGCGCTTCGGAACGTTTCTGCATCCTCGCGACGGGAATCCAGATTCTCCTGAAGCCGGTCGACTCTGTGTGTTACTGAGAAATTCGCGAACGAAGCGCTGAGGAGGTCCAGTGCTTCCTTCTTCTCGTAGCGTGCTATCAGATTCACCGCCATGTTGTACGTCGGGGCAAAGGAGGATTCCAACGGATTCGCACCGCGCGCAGCAACAGCACTCACCCTGTCGAAGGGGAGATAGGTGCTAAAGAGCACAACTGCTGTTCCTTCCGAGTCGATTCCTCGACGGCCTGCTCTCCCCGTAAGCTGCGTGTACTCGCTCGACTTGAGGATCTCGTGGCCCTCACCATCAAACTTGCTCAGCGAATCAAGGACGACGGTGCGAGCTGGCATATTGATTCCAAGAGCGAGAGTCTCGGTTGCTGCAACAAACTTCACAAGGCCGGCAAGGAAGAGCTCCTCGACGGTCTCCTTGAAGGCTGGGATGAGGCCGGCATGGTGGGCCGCAGCACCCTGTTGGAGGGTGGCGAGCCAACGTCCGTAACCCAGCACAGCAAGATCGGAGGAGCTGAGGTGACCAACGCGACGTTCCACGATCGAACGAATCTCGAGCATCTCTTCTGGAGTTGTGAGTTTGAGGCCAGCATTTCCCACCTCCTGGGCTGTCTGGTCACATCCCTTCCGGGAGAACACGAAGTAGATGCACGGGAGGAGTCCACACGTATCGAGATACTGGACAACTGGCACGCGCCGAGGTGTTGAGAGTCGCCGTTCTCTGCTTCTGCCCGACGCAAGCATCTTTCGTATTGCTCCATTCGGGCGTCCATTCTTCCCAAAAATGGGCAGCATTGCAACGCTTCCGTCCCTGTGTCGATCCCGCCACATGTACATTGAGGTGAGCGGCACGGGTCGGTCGGTCTCGACGACAAGTGCACACTCCCCCCTCCGTTCACGAACCCACGCGGTGAACTCCTCTGGATTCGCGACCGTTGCTGAGAGACATACCAGGACGATCTGCTTCGAGAGATGGATGATTATCTCCTCCCACACTGAACCGCGGTGGCGGTCGGCGAGGTAGTGCACCTCATCAAGAATGACGAGGCCGAGATCGTCAAGTGCCGGTGATCCCTCATAGATCATGTTGCGAAGCACCTCGGTAGTCATCACAACGATGGAGGCATCGCCGTTGATGACGTTGTCCCCAGTGAGGAGACCAACGTTGTGTGAACCGTGAACAGCCGTGAGATCATTGAATTTCTGATTCGAGAGCGCCTTGATGGGAGTCGTGTAGAACGCACGCTGGCCGTTGGAGATGGTGATCGCGATTGAACCGTCCGCTACGAGCGTCTTGCCGGCACCAGTTGGTGCTGTGACAACGACGGATCTCCCTGCTTCGACGTGACGGAGTGCCTCTCGCTGAAACTCATCGGGAGAGAAGGCGAGTTCGGAGAAGAATCTGGCCAGCACGGAGGATGTCACTCGGTCACTTCCTCAGGATAAATCTGATAGCGAGGATTGCTATCTCGTACAGCAAGTAGAGCGGGCCTGCAAGCATGAGGAGCGTCAGTGGGTCGCCCGTGGGCGTAATTATCGCTGCTGCAACGAGGATGATGACCACGGCCCATCGACGATTTGAGCGGAGCTTCTCGCTCGTTACGACCCCCATAGCTGC
>CAYYGI010000146.1:0-4201 GCA_964471085.1 uncultured Acidimicrobiaceae bacterium | reverse complement strand
TGACGTCCTCCTTTTACGGTTCAACGAACTCAACGAATCGCCGTTTTCCAACTTGGACGGTCACGTTGAGAAGAGTGGATCGACTCACCGATTCGTCTGCTACACGTTCTCCATCGATCTTGACGGCGCCCTGCTTGATGAGACGACGAGCTTCACTATTCGACGCTACGAGCCCCGCTTCGGCGAGTGCCCCGGGGAGCCAGATTTCATCAGTGTTCGCGAGAGGAGCGGTCGAGACGTGATCGGGAGCTTGCTTCTCCCTGAATACGCGATCGAACGCAAGTTCAGCCTCCCTCCCACTCCCCGGCCCGTGGTACCTATCGACAGCTCGACGCGCAAGATCGCGTTTCATCTCGCCTGGATGTGCAAGGCCATCTGCCAAGCTCGTGGTAATTGACGTCAACTCATCGCCTGAAGCGCCGGCTACGAGCCTGAACCACTGCGGGATAAGTTCATCAGGGATCGACATCGTCTTGCCGAACATCTCACTCGCAGACGCAGTCACTGAGATGTAGTTGCCAAGGGATTGGGACATCTTCTTGACCCCATCGGTCCCGATGAGCAAGGGAACAGTGAGGACGGATTGTGGGGGTTGTGCCGCTCGTTCTTGAAGGTCGCGCCCCATGAGGAGATTGAGGAGCTGATCGCTCCCCCCGATCTCAACATCTGCTTGGACTGCAACTGAATCCTGGCCCTGAAGTATTGGATACATGAATTCAATGAGTGAGATCGGCTCGTTCTTCTTCCAGCGGGTGGCGAAGTCCTCACGATCCATCAACCGAGACACCGTCACCTGTGCAGTGAGTTCGAGGACATCCGCCATCGCCATAGGTGCAAGCCACTCACTGTTCCGGTGTATCTCAAGGTTCTCCTCTCGCAGCAACGTCCGAATCGTTGGAAGACACGTTTCGACATAGGCATCCACCTCCTCGCTTGACAACCTCTTGCGAGTTGATGTCTTCTCCGATGGATCACCGACCTGCGCGGTGAAGTCGCCCAGGATGAGGACAGCAGTGTGCCCCATCTCTTGGAAACGGCGCAGCAGATCGAAGACGACTGCCCAACCTAGTGTGACATCAGGAGCGGTCGGGTCGACGCCGAACTTGATTCGGAGCGGTGTTTCACGTTCGAGCTGGCGCTGAAGCTCCCCTTCGGGGAGTGCCACATCAACGGTCCGCGTGATGTACGTAAATTGTTCCAGGGGCGATCTCATGACTGCTCCGATGCTAGCTGCAATGCTGAGCCTTCACTGGTAGCACATCCCATCAGATCTCTCCGCGCAGTTCGCCACCTGTAGCCTCACAAACGTTCTTCGTGATCGCCCTCAGTATTGGGGCAGCATCATCGTCGCTCAGCGTGCGATCCAACGCCCTGAGCCGAACCTTGACCGCAATCGACTTGCGACCCTCCCCAATCGACTGCCCCTCAAAGACATCAAAGACACGCACATCTTCAAGGAGCCCAGCAGCGCCTTCGCGTACAGCCCCAACAAGAGTGGAGGAGGCAACATTGCTGTCCACGATGAATGCTAGGTCGAACATGACAGGGGGGAAGACACTCGGAGATTGATACTGCCAAGGGTTCCGCTCTGGCAGTAGCGCATCGAGGTCGAACTCTCCTGCAACGACGCGCCCGGAGAGACCGAACGCTCGAGCAACCCTCGGATGGATCTCCCCGACCGAACCGATCCCCCCTCCCTCAACGGTGATCTCGGCGCACCTGTGCGGGTGGAACGGAGGAGTGAACGCTTCACGCAGCTCTGTGTTCCTGAGGCCGATCGCGTTCACGAGCAAGTCCCACACCCCGGTTCCATCGAAGATATCGAAACCGGAAGCGTCCGCAAGCCACTCCCCCTCCCTCTCTCCAGCCAGGACGAACGCAAGCCTCTCGGGTTGGTCCGGTAGCTTCCCGGAACCGGGGAGGAAGACGGCACCTACCTCGAAGAGTCGGGTCGACGCGTTCTTGCGCCCAATCGCAGTTGACGCAGCCTTTAAGAGACCCGGAAGGAGTGTGGTGCGCATAACGCCCTCAGTCTCATTCAACGGGTTCACAAGGTTGATGCTCCCCCTTGCAGCGTCGCCCTCTTCGAGCCCAAGCCGATCGAGGTCGTTCCCCCCTATGAACGAGAAGCCGATCAGTTGATAGAAGCCTGCACCGACCATGATGTCGCGAATCGTGCGCAGCTGTTGCTCACGGCGACCCAGGCCGCCCCCCGGTCCCTGGGGCACCGTGCCGGGTATCTCATCGAAACCGTGCAAACGTGCAATCTCTTCGACAAGATCAATGGGTCTGCGAACATCCGGGCGTCTCGTGGGAACAGTCACCGTGATCGGGTCGCTGTGCACCGTCTCGAATGTGAGTCGGTTGAGCAGATCAATGGTTGTAGCCGAATCGAGGGAGATACCAAGAATGCGCTCAGTCTCAGAGAGCGGGTACTCGATCGTCCACGGTGCAATAGCCCCCGGGTCTTCATCCACCGGGTTCGGAGCAGGTGAGCCACCAGCAATTTCGGTGAGGAGCTGTGCGACACGGTCGGCACCGAGATGGCAGAATGACGGATCTGTGCCCCGCTCGAATCGCGCTGATGCTTCGGAACGTAACCCAAGTCGCTTCGAGGTCAGCAGGACGCTCCCCGGATCCCAGTACGCCGCTTCAATGAACACATCAGTCGTGTCATCGTGGACTTCTGTTGAGGCACCTCCCATCACGCCTGCAACTGCAACCGAGACATCGCCATCCGTCACAACGATGTCCCCTGCTTCTAGATCTCGAGTCTGGCCATCAAGCGTGATTATCTGCTCACCGTCGAACGCCCTGCGAACGCCGATCTCCTTCCCGAGACGGAGAACATCGAAAGCGTGCGTGGGGTGTCCGAACTCAATCATTGCATAGTTCGACGCGTCAACAATATTGGAGATAGGGCGAATCCCTGCCTGAGCCAGGCGCCAGCGCAACCAGTGGGGGGATCTGCCAATGGTGATGCCCCGTACCTGGCGGCCAACAAATCTGGGGCAGGCAGTCGAGTCATTGATCGTTGCAGCTACCGACGTTGGTTCACCGGACTCCTCCACAGTGATGCCGTGGCTTGCAAGCGGTATGTTGTAGAGCGCAGCGAGGTCTCGCGCAAGCCCGTACACGGAGAGACAGTCAGGACGGTTCGGAGTGACGCCCACCTCAAAAGAGACGTCAGGGAGCCCGATGACTGCTGCAAAGGACTCACCAATCATCTCTGCCGCTTCGGGGTACTCCTCGTTGAGGACCATGATGCCTTCGGAGTCCTCGCCAAGATCCAGTTCTGCTTCAGAGCAGATCATTCCGTGAGATGTGACACCGCGAATCTCTCGACTTGTTATCAAGAAGTCTCCTCCCAGCACAGCCCCCGGCACCGCAACAGGGACAATCGCTCCGGCCTCGAAATTCCAGGCGCCACAGATGATGTCAAGAACTTTGCTCCCGACATTGACCCTGGTCACCCGAATCTTCTCCGCATCGGGGTGGGGGGAGACCTCGACTACCTCACCGACTACGACACCGGTGAACGTTGGTTCAATGACGTGCCACTCCTCGATCTCGTGACCGAGGCTCTCGAATGCTTCAACGATGCGGTCCGGGTCGTTTGTGGGAAGGTCGACGAAGTGCCGTAGCCAGGAGAGGGTGAGCTTCATCGGTACTGCTCCAACGTCCTCACGTCAGGGTCGATAAGTGCTCTGAGATCTGTGATGCCGTGGCGGACCATTGCCATGCGCTCCACTCCCATTCCGAAAGCAAACCCTGTGACGGCGTCGGGGTCGTACCCGACGTTGTTAAAGACGGCTGGGTCCACCATGCCGCACCCGAGCACTTCAATCCATCTGCCCTGTGTGTAGGCGTGCATCTCTGCTGAAGGCTCAGTGAATGGGAAGTAGTGCGGGATGAACTTCACCTGGGTGTCAGATCCGAAGTACTGGCGCGCGAACTCTCCAAGCGTGCCTTTGAGGTCAGCAAAGGTGATGCTGTCATCAACAGCGAGACCTTCGATCTGGTGGAAGACAGGGAGATGCGTCGCGTCGATCGAGTCTGCTCGGAAGACCTTCCCTGGGACCACTATGTAGACAGGGGGATCATTCACCTCCATGTGGCGAGCTTGGACCGGCGAGGTGTGGGTGCGCAGAAGGATCTCCTCCTCCCGATCTCCGTACTCCAGGTACAGCGTGTCGCTCTC
>CAYYGI010000145.1:0-4218 GCA_964471085.1 uncultured Acidimicrobiaceae bacterium | reverse complement strand
CTGCTCGCAGTGAGAGGCCCATTCGTGTCCTGAACAGGTAGAAGCTCGCACATCCAGCGACAGCGACCGCCGTATACACCAGGATGTCGTGCCCGAACAGAAGCGGCCCAATGACCGGTATCTCCGTGATGGGGCCACTAAAGAGCGGCTCGAACACCTCGCGTGAGGGTCGGCCCACCAGCGGCTGGCTCCCAGCGCTACCGAGAAAGCTGGCAAGCCCGGTACCGAAGAGAGTCAGCGCTAGCCCGGAGACGATCTGGTTGACCCGAAGAGTGATCGAAGTAAACGCGTGCACCGCTGCAAGGCCAGCCGCGGCGACCATCGCCGCAATCACCCCGAGTGTCAGACTCCCGGTGTGGAAGGTGGCCCAGAAAGCACTGACTGCTCCCATGAGCATCATGCCCTGCACGCCAAGGTTCAGTATTCCTGCGCGCTCTGTGATGGTCTCCCCCACAGTCGCGAAGATGAGAGGAGTGCCGAGCCCAACAGCGGCGACAAGCGTGAGGATCAGCAGTGACTCATTCACACCAGCTCCACCTCTCGCTCAACCGGTGGTCCCGAGCGATCGGGGCGGCGCAACCGGTTTCTGACAAAGAACTCCCCTGCAACCGCGAATATCAAGATGGCACCCTGGAGCATCGTCACCGTTGCCGCGGGCACACCGACTGCTTGGAGGGAGGGGCCTGCATTGTTGAGGGCACCCATGAGGATCGCCACCGGGATCACTGCAATGAGGTTCAACCGTGCAAGGGCTGCAACGATGATCCCTGTGAATCCAAGTCCGAGCGCGAGTGAATCCGGATCAAGCGAACCAACCGGCCCTGCAACGATGAGCCCACCCGCAAACCCAGCGGCCGCTCCTGAGAGAAGGAAGACACCAAGAATCTTCTTCGAGACGTTGATGCCTGCATATCGCGCGGTCTCCGCGGAGTCCCCCACAACTCGGACAGCGAATCCCCAGCGAGTTCTCTCCAGCAGGTACCACGCGGCAATTGCAATAGTGACCGCGATAAGGATGCCGACATCGAGCCTGTTGAAGAACTCTGGCAGACGAGCTGCTTCAGGGATCGGTCTCCCGGAGGGAAACATGGCAACGACTGGGTCTCGCCATGGACTGTGACTACCGAAGATGAGAAAGTTGACGAAGCTGAGAGCAATGAAGTTGAGCATGAGCGTCGTGATGATCTCGTTGGTACCCATGTAGACGCGCGGTATCGCTGCGACCGCCGCCCACACCGCCCCGCCAATCCCACCGGCGAGAATGACAGTCGGTAGCATGAACACTGCCGGAACTCCCTCCCCAAGCAAGATCGCCGCACCTGCAGCCCACACGGCACCCATGAGGAACTGGCCCTCCCCCCCGATGTTCCAGACGAGCATCCTGAAGGCGATCGCGGCAGCAACACCGGTAAGGATCAATGGCGTTGCTGAAATCAAGGTCTCGCTGACACCCCTGGGAGACCCGAAAGCAACATCAAGCATCTGCGCGTAGACAGCGATCGGATTCTCCCCTGTCAGAAGGAGGAACCCCCCTCCAACGACGAGGGCAGCAGCCACAGAAGCAAACGGCACGATGAGCCGAAGCTGGGGAGAGGCAAGCCCTCGCGGTTCTACGATAAACCTGCGGGTCTTCACGGTGCAACCGCTTCACGTTGTCCGGCCATGAGCAGACCGAGGCGCTCGGGGGTCGCTTCCTCCGTCGGCATCTCTCCCACGATCTCCCCCTCATACAGCACAAGAATTCGATCGGCAAGGGCGAGCAGTTCGTCCAGATCCTCCGAGATCAGGAGTACGGCGGCACCGCGTTCACGTTGATCGAGCATGAGGTTGCGTACCACCTCAGTCGCCCCAACATCGAGTCCTCGGGTTGGTGAGCTAGCAATCAAGATCTTGGGTTGAAGCTCGACTTCACGCGCAACCAGAGTCTTCTGCAGGTTCCCTCCCGATAGCAGGCGAATAGGCAGACCAGGGCGAACACCCCGAATGTCGTACTCCTCGATCTGGCGAGCACCCTCGTCTCGGAATGTTGAGGCAGAAAGGCGTCTGCCGTTCGAATAGGGTGCGCGCCGGAAAGCTTTTAACGCTAGGTTCTCCTCCGTCGTAAGCCCCGGAGCAAGGCCTACTTCGAGGCGGTTCTGAGGGACATACGCGAATCCTCTCTCAATGTGTTCCAGCACTGATGCTTCGGTGACATCAACGCCGTCGAGCGTCACAGACCCGGTCGTCGGCTTCGTGAGTCCAACCAATCCGTATGCCATCTCGCGTTGTCCGTTCCCTGACACACCAGCAACACCAACCACCTCGCCGCTGCGGACCTCGAACGAGACACCACGCACAGCTTCAAGACCTCGGTCACCCTGCACTCTGAGTTCGTCGACAGCCAACACAGTTGGACCGAATTCGGAGCGTGGAGCTCGCGTCGGGAGCTCGAGGTCCCGTCCGACCATCATCCTGGCAAGATCCAACGGCTCAGCATCCTCCGTGGAGACGCTCCCTACGACCTTGCCGTCGCGCAACACAGTGACCTGGTCTGAGACCTCTTTCACCTCATGGAGCTTGTGAGAGACGAATATCACCGACCGACCCTCGGCAGCAATTCGGCGCATCGTCTCGAAAAGCCCCCTGCTCTCTTGGGGGGTGAGGACGGCTGTCGGCTCATCCAGGATGAGGATCTTTGCATCCCGGTACAACAACTTCAGGATCTCAACTCGCTGCTGTTCTCCGACCGAGAGCTGCCAGATCCGAGCGGTCGGATCAATGGGGAGACCATACTGCTCCCCAAGCTCCTCGGCTGCCCTATGGAGATCCCTCTGGTTGATCCGAATGCCGACGCCCGGATGGCCCAGAGCAAAGTTCTCGGCCACCGTGAGGTTCGGAACGAGGCGGAA
Organism: uncultured Acidimicrobiaceae bacterium; assembly: GCA_964471085.1. Lineage (GTDB taxonomy): Bacteria > Actinomycetota > Acidimicrobiia > Spongiisociales > UBA5794 > B3-G11. Next base: position 1,330 of record CAYYGI010000145.1, on the reverse strand, counting down.
GTGTTGGTAGACCATGCCGATGCCAGCTTGCAGTGCATCCTTGGGGTTCTTGAACACCACCGCCTCACCCTCAAGGAACATCTCGCCTGCGTCGGGCCGATACAGGCCAGCAAGGATCGAACACAAGGTTGACTTGCCTGCACCGTTCTCGCCGAGGATCGCATGAACTTCCCCACGGGCAAGTCGGAAGCTGATGCTCTTATTCGCCTTCACGCCGTAGAACGCCTTGTCGACATTGACTAGCTCTACAGCAGGAGTATCTCGATCCGCGCTCACCTTCGCACCGGGACGAACCCGATCAGAAACGTGCCCCACTTATCGTGAGACACGCCTCTGCGAGTGCAACTCACTTCACTCACCCGGTCGGGCTACCAATGACACCTCGAACAAAGAAATCCATCTCAAAGATGTCTCCGAGCGGCTGACTCTCCCCATCCTGGTTAATGATCGGGTCAGAGAAGACCGAGAATGAACCGTCCTTGATCTGAGCCTGACGTTCGAGAATGAGATCCCGAGTGGCCTGCTCAACCGAGTCGCCGAAGGGGGCCAGAGCCACCATCCCGCCTGCCATATTCCCGTAGAACGCCTCAGGCTGCCAGGTACCGTCTATGACCTGATTCGCCGTTTTAAGATAAAACGGTCCCCAGTTCCAGATGGCTGCCGTAAGCCAGGCTTCAGGTGCAAACTCGGTCATATCTGTGTTGTAGCCGACCCACTTTGCGCCGGCCGCGGCCGCAGCCTGGCCCGATGCAGCGGAGTCCTGATGCATAGCAATTACATCTGCACCGGCGTCAAGGAGCACCTCGGCTGCCGTCATCTCCTTCGGCGGATCGAACCAGGTTGACGTCCAAATGACCTGAACCTTGACATCGGGATTCAGCTCTTGAGCACCGAGTGTGAAGGCGTTGATACCGCGAAGCACTTCCGGGATCGGGAAGGCCGCTACGTATCCGATAAGGTTCGTCTCGGATGCGGTACCCGCAGCCATGCCGCTGAGATAGCGAGCTTCCTCGGCTGCACCGAAGAAGTTTCCCATGTTTGGAGAGGTCTTGTTCCCGGTCGCGTGCATGAATATGGTGTCGGGGAAGTTCTCGGATGCTGCAAGCATTGCATCCATGTACCCGAACGAATTGCCGAAGATCAACTTGTTGCCTGCGTCAGCGAGATCCTCGAATACTCGCTGTGCATCTGCTCCTCCGGGAATGCTCTCAAGGGTCGTGATCTCGACAGCGTCACCAAGTTGCGCCTTGACATACTGGGCGCCCTGATCGTGCGCCCACGACCAGCCCTTATCCGCAGTAGGGCCGACAAAAACAAACGCTATCTTGAG
>CAYYGI010000144.1:0-4238 GCA_964471085.1 uncultured Acidimicrobiaceae bacterium | reverse complement strand
GACGCGGGGTAACCTCGCTTGAGATGAATACCAACGAGATTCGCAGCACCTTTGTCGAGTTCTTTGCTGAGCGAGACCACTTGATCGTGCCCTCCGCATCACTGATCCCTGTGAACCCGACGCTCCTGCTCACCGTGGCGGGGATGGTCCCGTTCATGACCCAACTCCTTGGAGAGGAGAAGGCACCGAGTCCACGAGCAGTCAGTTCCCAGAAGTGCCTCCGGACAGCCGACCTTGATATTCTTGGCACGACAGCGAGGCATCTCTCCTTCTTCGAGATGCTCGGAAATTTCTCCTTTGGTGACTACTTCAAGGAGAGAGCTATCCCGCTGGCTTATGAGCTCCTCATTGAGGGGTACGGCATTGACCCCGACAAGCTCTGGTTCACTGTCCACGAAACCGATGACGAGGCTGCACAGATCTGGCTCGATGTAGTCGGCATCGACCCGGACCGTCTCCAGCGCAGGGATCGCGACAATATCTGGCAGACAGGAGTTGCAGGCCCTGCTGGCTTCTGTTCCGAGATCTTCTACGATCGCGGGCCGGAGTACGGGCCGGAGGGCGGCCCGATCGTCGATGAGGAGCGTTTCGTAGAGATCTGGAACCTCGTATTCATGGAGTTCATCCAGGATGAGCCCTACCACTTCGTTGGGGACCTACCCATGAAGTCGATCGACACCGGGCTTGGACTCGAACGTCTCGCAATGGTGCTCCAAGATGTCGCATCCACCTTCGAGACCGACTCGATGCGGGCGATCATGTCTGTTGGTGAGCGCGCAGCCGGCGTCAGTTACGGCGATGCTGAACGCTCAGACATGTCCCTGCGCGTCCTCGCTGACCACGCACGCGCCTTCACATTCCTGATCTCAGACGGCGTCGTGCCCTCCAACGAAGGCCGCGGCTACATCCTGCGCCGCCTTCTTCGACGTGCTGTGCGCCACGCGCGCACACTTGGAGCGAACGATCCCATCACTGCGGCACTTGTGGACGCAACGATCACAGAGATGGGGGAGGCGTTCCCCGCGATTGTTGAGAACCGGGATCACATCAAGGAGATCGTGGAGCGCGAAGAGAGAGGGTTCCTGCGGACCCTCGAATCCGGTGAGGAGATGCTCGATGTTGCTATTGCTGAACTCGGGGAGAGCACGGAGATACCTGGAGCGGCCGCCTTCAAGTTGCATGACACGTTCGGTTTCCCTATCGAGCTCACCGAGGAGATTGCAGGCGAGCGGGGCATAACAGTGGATCGGGTTGCTTTCGATCAAGAGATGTCTACACAGAAGAGTCGAGCGAGAGCAGCGTTCAAGGGTGCTGCTGACGGCGACTTGACCAACTTGTATCGCCGGGCTCTTGGGGGGATCGAATCCACAGAGTTCACGGGCTACAGCAACATTGTTGGGACGGGAGTCGTGCTCTCTCTGCTGCGAGAAGGAGAGACCGTGGATGTGGTCGAGGAGGGTCAGGACATCGAGGTGTTCCTCAGCCGCTCCCCTTTCTACGCAGAGGCCGGAGGCCAGGTCGGTGACACCGGCATGATCACCACTGAGACAGGAGCGGTCAAGATCACCGACACCCAGCTCGCAGTTCTCGGTGTTCACGGTCACCGAGGAAGGGTTCTGAAGGGCTTCATCCAAGCGGGACAGGACGCAGAGACTTCAGTCGATGGCACAAGGCGTGAGCGTATCAGGAAGAACCATACGGGTACTCACATCCTCCATTGGGCGCTGCGCGACGTACTTGGTAAGCACGTCCATCAGGAGGGTTCGCTCGTTGCACCCGACCGTCTCCGTTTCGACTTCTCCCACTTCGAGGGGGTCAACAACGAGATGCTGCACGCCGTTGAGCGAGAGATCAACGAGCGGGTCATCGCCAACGTGGATGTGACGACGGTTGAGACATCCAAAGAGGAAGCCGAGCAGATGGGGGCAATTGCGTTCTTTGGAGACAAGTACGGTGAAGAGGTCAGGGTTGTGAAGATGGGGGACTTCTCGACTGAATTTTGTGGCGGGACGCACGTGCCTTCTACCGGACAGGTCGGGCCACTCGTACTCGTGAGCGAGAGCTCGATAGGGTCGAACATCCGCCGGGTTGAGGCGTTGACCGGGTCAGCGGCATACGATCACCTCTCCAAGCTCCGCTCGAACCTCGCCAACATCGCTGGGATTCTTCGCGCACAGCCGGGGAGAGAAGTTGACGCTGCGATCTCTATGGCTGAACGGCTCAAGACAGCCGAGCAACGCATTGGTGAGTTCGAGGAGAGGGAGCGAAGCCAAGTTGCAGATGGCGTACTTACCGGCGCAGAGACAGTTGGTGGCGCTTCGTTGGCGTCGGTACGCATCGATGGCCTCGGTGGTGACGGTATCAGAGCTCTGGCATTCCAAGTACGTGATCGGTTAGGGACGGGTATTGGAGCACTCGGATCGGTCACCGCCGGCAAAGCAGCCGTCATCGTCTTCGTCTCTGATGATCTGGTGGCTCAGGGCATTTCAGCGGGCGAGATCGCTGCTACGGGCGCAAGAGCCCTTGGAGGCGGGGGGAGCCGAGACCCGAAGCTCGCTCAGGCAGGTGGCCCGAACGTTGATGGGATCGATGAAGCCATCGCGTCAATGAAAGCTGCTGCTCGTGAGGCTCTGGCAGCGCTGTGAGAGGACGATTCCTCGGTCTTGATCCGGGAGAGAGAAGGATCGGCGTAGCGGTATCAGATACCAGCGGTACCATCGCAACACCAGTGGAATTCATCGACCGAAAGGCAGTGAACCACGAAGAACGGATCAAGGCTCTCTGTGCTGAGTGGGAGATCAATGAGATCATTATCGGAATACCGATCGGTCTCGACGGTTCCGAAGGTTTCGCAGCGTTGCAGTCGCGGGATTTCGGAGAGAGGGTTGAGACGGTCACGGGGCTGCCCGTGGCCTTTCAGGATGAACGGTTCACTACCGTAACAGCAGAAGAGGCATTGCTTGAAGGTGGCGTGAAACGGAAGTCCCGGACCGGCAAGAGAGATCAGGTCGCTGCAGCAGTCATGCTCCAGAGCTTCCTCGATAGACGGAGATATCAGCTTGGAGACGAGTTCGACACCAACACCGAAAGGTGACAAGAGTCGCGCAACCAGGTTCGCCCTTGTTGCTGTCCTTGCCGTTGTCGGCATCGGTCTGCTCTTCTTTGGAGCACGCTCCTTCGCTGGACTCGTAGCGGGGGGAGACTTATGGGATGTTGAAGGCGGGGTGAGCATTGAAGTGACCATTGAACCGGGGAGCACTGCAACGAGTATTTACCGCACGATGCATGACGCAGGAGTGGTGCGCTCAAGTGAGCTACAAGCAGCAGCCAGTGCTGCAGGTGTTGAAGACCGACTCCAGGCAGGGACGTACTCGCTGACAACGGATATGGATGCCGAGGAAGTTGTGCGCCGACTTCTCGAAGGGGGGGACGTCATTGCAGGTGCAACGTTCACTCTGATTGAGGGATGGACGATAAATCGTATCATCGATGAACTTGCGGACGCAACGCCGTACTCGCGAGCCGAGTACCTCAAGGCTCTCAGGGATGGTGTCGTGACATCGCCGTTGCTGCCCGACGACGTTGCGGATCCGATCATCCGATGGGAGGGGCTGCTCTTCCCGGCCAGGTATCTGATAGCCCAAGACGCGACACCGGCTCAGATTCTTCAGATGATGGCTGACGAGATGGTGAGACGTTTCGAGAACATTGACTGGTCCAGGATCAGCGAGCTCGGAGTCTCGAGATATGAGGCACTCATCATCGGTTCCCTGATCGAGTGGGAGGCTGGAACGGAGAGTGATCGCCCGCTCATCTCCTCGGTCATACACAACAGACTCGCTCGACCCATGCGGCTCCAGATTGACGCAACCGTGATTTACGCCCTTGGGTACAACCCGGGTCGCGTTCTCACTGTGCACTTGAAGACTGACTCGCCGTACAACACCTACCGGATCGATGGTCTCCCCCCGACTCCGATCGGAGCGGTGTCGGCGGCGAGCCTCGCAGCGGCTATCAACCCATACGACACTGATTACCTGTTCTACGTCCTTAGCGATCTCGATGGATCTCACGCCTTTGCAGTGACATACGAGGAGCACAAAGCGAACATCAAGATCGCGAGGGAGGCGGGGGTCTTGCCGTGAAGTTCGCGGTTGTGGGGGATCCCATCGAGCACTCACGCTCTCCTGCAATCCATACTGCCGCGTTTGAGGCTCTCGGCTTTGATGCTGAGTTCG
>CAYYGI010000143.1:2563-4238 GCA_964471085.1 uncultured Acidimicrobiaceae bacterium | reverse complement strand
CACCAAGCAGACTGGACCTACCAACCGATTCCGGCAGTCTCCCCAGAAGGTAGACGCCAACAGGCAGGCTACCTATGGAGATCCAGACTTGGACACACCTACACCACCACCCAAGAACCCCCATAAGCCACGACGGTGCGGAGTTTTACTCCCCCACATGCCAATGCTCGACCACGACCTCCGGCATCGAGCACTCATACACGTTCTCTGGGCCAGCAACACTGTTTCTGAGTGTCTGTAACCCAGGGTACGCGGGAAAATGGGTACACAACTCCCAGGATGAGGGATAATGAGGGCATGTGGTGGCGTAAAACGGGTATCAGCGGAGTGTTAGGTGGTGTGGCTCTCGTTCTCGCGTTCGCCCTTCCCGGCTTTGCACAAGGCATTGGCGAACCCGAGGTCCTGATCACCGAGGTTGACGGCCCAATCACGCCCGTGGTAGCGGACCATCTCGAAGCCGCGATTGAGCATGCAGAAGATACCCAGGCTGTCCTCGTTGTTACCTTGGACACACCGGGAGGCCTTGACACCTCGATGCGCGACATTGTTCAGCACTTCCTGAATGCGCCGATCCCTGTCGTCGTCTACGTGTACCCCGAAGGTGCCAGGGCTGCCTCGGCTGGAACGTTCATCACGATGTCCGCCCACGTTGCTGCAATGGCACCTGCTACTTCGATCGGTGCCGCGACTCCCGTTGATCTCCAGGGTGGAGAGATTGGTGACAAGATCATCAACGACGCGGTCGCTTTTGCAGTCTCTGTTGCAGAGAGAAAGGGGAGGGACGCAGAGTTCGCCGAAGCAGCGGTCCGTGACGGGACCTCTCTGACTGCAGAAAGAGCAGTGGAGCAGAACGTTGTAGATCTTATCGCGAACGACATTGACCATCTGCTCTTGGAGATTGATGGGATGCGGGTCGACGTGAGAGGAGTCGAGGTGGTGCTCGTCACTGCGGGAGCGACCCCGGAAGTGTACGAGATGTCCTTTATGCGGAGCATCCTCGCACTCATCGCAGACCCCAATATTGCACTCCTTCTGCTCTCTATCGGGACGCTCGCGATCATCTACGAGGTCATGAATCCGGGTCTCGGATTTGCAGGCATCGCCGGGATGATTCTCGTTCTGCTCGGATTCTTCGCCCTCGCTGTGCTCCCGGTGACTGCAGTTGGAATCGGACTCTTGATCCTGGCATTGATGCTATTTGTCGGGGAGATATTCGTCCCCGGTGTCGGGGTATTCGCTGGAGGGGGGACTATTGCGCTTATTTTGGCTGGCATATTCCTCTTCGAGGGAGAGGTCCATATCAACGCACCGGTGCTCTGGCCCACGGCGCTGATCATGGGAGTTGCTACAACATGGGCTGGAAAGGCTGCGGTAAAGGCACGACTCCACCCAGCAACAACGGGTGCTGTGACTCTCATCGGGAGACCCGTCACGGTCACCTTCGAGAAGAAGGGACGCCGATCCGCCTTCGTAGACGGTGCCTGGTGGACCGTGCGGAGTTCCGGCAGAGAGTTGGTGGAGGGAGAGACCGCACACATCGTCGATATCTCTGGTCTCATTCTCATCGTCGAGCCTGAATCTGTCAAGGCCGAATCGGTTGATCACAGATCAGTCGAACCTAAGTCAGTCGAGCACAAGGGAGATGACCATGGAACTTGAGACTGTCATTGGGATC
>CAYYGI010000143.1:0-2463 GCA_964471085.1 uncultured Acidimicrobiaceae bacterium | reverse complement strand
AAGTCAGTCGAGCACAAGGGAGATGACCATGGAACTTGAGACTGTCATTGGGATCACGATTGCAGCGGCACTTCTCCTTGTCATCCTGCGAGCATCAATCCATGTTCTTCCCGAGTATGAGCGCGGTGTCCTCTTCCGGCTTGGGCGTGTGACGGGGGAGCCGCGAGGCCCAGGGCTAATCTTCATCATCCCGATTATCGATGTGATTGTCCGGGTGAGTCTTCGTATCGTGACGTTAGACATTACGCCTCAAGACATCATCACGAGGGATAACGTCACCGTGCGAGTCGATGGTGTCCTCTATTTCCGAGTGCTCGACCCGAATAAGGCGCTTCTTGAGATCGAGGACTTCACGTTCGGTACAAGACAGATCGCACACACGACTCTGCGTAGCGTCATTGGTCAGTCTGAACTCGACGAACTGCTGACGAATAGAGATGAGATCAACCGACATCTCCAGCAGTTGATCGATGACGTCACTGACGCGTGGGGTGTCAAGGCCACCCTTGTGGAGGTAAAGGATGTTGAACTCCCCGAGGCTATGAGACGCGTGATGGCGAAGCAGGCCGAGGCTGAGCGGGAGCGCCGAGCGAAGATCATTCACGCCCAGGGCGAGTATGAGGCCGCAGAGAAGCTGGCGGAAGCTGCAGCCGTGCTGGAGGAACACCCAGCAGCGATGCAACTGCGCATCCTCTCGACGATGGCGGAAGTCTCCGCTGACAAGAATTCGACGCTGATCTTCCCACTCCCCATGGAGATCGTACGGTTCTTCGATCGGTTCGGTTCTTCGAATGAGGGGTCGAGTGACGCAGAGAAGCGATCGAGTTGATCGTGACGGCCTCTGAGGTTGGTTCGGAGGTAAAGCTCGTGCTCACGACCGAGGGGGGTGTCACGACGGCGAGCCGTCTCGCCCAGGAACTCCTCGATCGCCGGGTCATTGCATGCGCGGCGCTCATTCCTGTCCGGTCGATGTATCACTGGGAGGGCACCATCGAGGACGTTGAAGAGGTGCAACTGCAGCTCAAAACTACTGAGGAGCGCCTCCCCGATCTCCTCGCTGCGATCGCCGAACTGCACAGTTACGACCTCCCGGAGGTCATCGTGGTAGATGCTGAGGCAAGCCTCGCCTACCAGGGTTGGGTGAACGATTCTGTAGCTCCGCGCCCCTGATGCCTGTCTACTTGCTGATCTGGCATCGCGAGTGCGCTAGCTCGCAGAGCCTGTTATCGTTCCGTTTCCACTGGCAGTAGCCAGTGACTGGTACCACTGCTTCACAGTGGTGCTATACTTGGAGACCCTTCGGTGGTGGCTGTGTGCCGCGAGCGGAGGATCTGGCTCCTTGACAACTGAACAGTGCGTCGATCAATCATCGTGAGATGATGGATCGAGATTGACAGGCGCTTGCCGCCAGCACCCATTTATGGGTACGCGAACGGTAAGCGTTATGTGTCCATCCAACCAAACACTTCGGTGTGGGGTTTGATGGACGTACAAGCCAATGGTCATACACATAGAGGACCCGTCCTCGTATGACCAAAAGGTCACACATTATGAGGACTTGTCCTCGTGTGGCCTCATCCTTTTGAGGGATGAAAAACACTCCTGTTCTGCGCTTGCCTATTCGTAGGTTTGCACAGACATAGGATCTGTTCTTCTCGAAGAACTTCGATGGAGAGTTTGATCCTGGCTCAGGACGAACGTTGGCGGTGCGCTTAATGCATGCAAGTCGAGGGAGAAGCAATCGTTCCGTAAGGTTCGGCTGTGGAAACCGGCGAACGGGTGCGTAACACGTGAGAAACCTGCCCCCCAGATCGGGATAGCCCAGGGAAACTTGGATTAATACCGGATACTCTCTTTGGATCGCATGATCCTTTGAGGAAACAGTCCGCTGCTGGGGGATGGTCTCGCGGCCTATCAGCTTGTTGGTGAGGTAACGGCTCACCAAGGCTAAGACGGGTAGCTGGTCTGAGAGGACGATCAGCCACACTGGAACTGAGACACGGTCCAGACTCCTACGGGAGGCAGCAGTGGGGAATATTGCACAATGGAGGAAACTCTGATGCAGCAACGCCGCGTGGAGGATGACACATTTCGGTGCGTAAACTCCTTTTATATGGGAAGAAAATGACGGTACCATATGAATAAGCACCGGCTAACTCCGTGCCAGCAGCCGCGGTAATACGGAGGGTGCAAGCGTTACTCGGAATCACTGGGCGTAAAGCGCGCGCAGGCGGCCATTTAAGTTGGATGTGAAAGCCTACGGCTCAACCGTAGAACTGCATCCAAAACTATTTGGCTAGAGTGTGGGAGAGGAAGATGGAATTAGTTGTGTAGGGGTAAAATCCGTAGAGATAACTAGGAATACCAAAAGCGAAGGCAATCTTCTGGAACATTACTGACGCTGAGGCGCGAAAGCGTGGGGAGCAAACAGGATTAGATACCCTGGTAGTCCACGCTGTAAAC
>CAYYGI010000142.1:0-4242 GCA_964471085.1 uncultured Acidimicrobiaceae bacterium | reverse complement strand
GCGTTGGTATTGGTCACCGGGGGTGTCAAGGCGAACGAAACCGCGTTCTCCGAGACCTTCTACAGACGCGTACGCTCGCTCGGCGATGTGTATCTCGCGAGCAACCCTAGGCACGTGCTTCGTTAGATCATCGGCTCGCGGTGGTGAGTGAACGGGCTTTCGCCTTGACCTCCGGACCAAGTGTCTTGGCAGATATCGTCGGCTTCACAACGATCTCCATGCCAAGCACCGTGGCCATCTCCGACACGGTTGTGAGTGTCGGATTCACGATGTTGCCGGAGAGAAGACGACGAATCGCCTCCGGCCTCCGCCCAACAAGCCTGGCAAGATCCGCCTTTGTCAAGCCCAATTCCACGCGTCGTGCCTCGATGTCGGCAACGATGCGGTCAACAGCATCGATCTCGGCGCGGTGCTGTTCATAGTGCGAGCGAAAGTCAGGATCCGCCAGGCGCTTGTTTCGATACTGTTCGTAGATCGTGCTCATGGTTGTCTCCGCCTCGGTGAACATACCGTAACATGAATGTTACGGTATAGATAGACACCTTACGAGTGGCATCAGTAACTTGCGTTTTGCTTGCGCTTACACGCTACTTGCGATATGCTTGCGCTATGACGGCCGACGCGCTCTTTCATGCTCTCGAGACCGAGTCCCCCGACGACATCGAGTCATGGTGTCGGGAATCGGTCGGTGACGATGCAGCGGTACTGCGGGTCGCCCTCGAACAGGCCATAGCGGGAAGCCAAATGGCAGCATTTGACTACGTGCGGGCATGGCGTTCACTCTCCGAGTCACTGCTGGCTGAGATCCACACGCAGAGGCCGGATCTCGTCACCGAGTCGCAGGAAGGACTGCGGATCGTCGACGTCGCCCTGGCTACCGGCGCCGTGTCCACGTTCGTCCTCGACAACGAGGCGCTGAGCGCGCCGTTCTCTCCATGGGTCGCCCGAACCAACGATCTGGGTATCGGATCGTGCGCGGCCCTTCTCCAGAATCTACGGATCGTCCTTCAAGGGTTGCACCCCGTACGCCTTGACGCTCCAGCGCTCCCTCACCTGGACGTATCCGTCGCCCAACTCGATGCCTTTCGCAGGAACGTGACTCGCGCCCTCAGTCGCGAGGAAAGGGACCTCGAGCGAATAGAGCGCTCCTTCGGTCTCACCATCACCGACCTCGGTCGACTCTTCGGAGTCACACGACAGGCCGTGACACAGTGGCAATCAACGGAGGTTCCTACAGCGCGACGCGAGAAGGTCTCGATCGTTGGATCGATCGCCGACCTCCTCGATGCCCATCTCAAGACCGACCGTGTCCCCGGCGTCGTTCGACGGCCCGCAACAGCCTACGGGGGCCTCACCATCCTTGAGATGATCGAGGAGGATCGGCATGACGCTGTCTTGGAGCAGGTACGTTCGTCCTTCGATTGGGCAATCCCGGCGTGAGCTTCCGTCACGTAACGCGGGGAAGCAGGTACTTCCGGGTGGCCGAGCCAGACTGGCACAACCCGCTCGATGGGCTTCCAGGGGTCGCCCGCGGGGGCCGGTGGAACGAGCCCGGCTCATTCCCCGTCGTGTACCTCAACCAGACCAGGTCTCTTGCAAGGAAGTTCGTGGCCCACAAGCTTCGAGACCAGCCGTACGCACCCGAGGATCTGGACCCGGCGACAGGCCCGATGCTTGTATCCGTCGACCTCAAGCACGAGGGTCATGTGGATGTGGTCACCGATGAGGGATGTATCGCCCTAGGCCTTCCAAGCTCGTACCCACGTGACGATGCTGGCGAGACGATCCCGCACGAGGTCTGCTGGCCCATCGGTCAAGTAGCGTGGGACACAGGAAAACCCGGCATCGCCTGTCGAAGCGCGACCATGGCCGCAGTGCCAACCGATGAGGAGCTCGCATGGTTCCAGCGCGCAGAGACACTCATCGCTGTGGGCCGGGAACCATTCTCGAACTGGTTCTTCGGAACTGAGTGACTGCTCTCCGTCTCGGAGTTTCCTGGAGAGGGTCCCCTGAATCCGGCAAGAGCTGTTCACCGACAACCCGCCCCTCTCATCGTCCGTGAGCACACAGGCGAACGGCGAATGCCAGCCAGAGGCTCCCGCGTTGATCTCGTGTCGTACGTGACGTTCATTCTCGAAGAACCTCAACATCTCCGAGCGGATGCCTCGATGGGACCCAACCGTCTCGAAACGAAGATCCCTTTGATTGCAATGATCAACGGCGTCGTGGCGGGAGGAGTTGAACACTCGGATCGTGGATCTGAGAGCTGGTTCTTGTAAGCTGATCCTCGGAGGGTACATAATGGCAAAACACACCGGTAAGGGATACCGAAAAGGTGCTGTAGCTGGTCGATCACAGCATCAGAACCCGCGAACCAGTCTCTGGACGAAACGTGACACCGACACCGGCAAGTTCACAAGCGTGAAGAGGACCGGCGGCACGTTCAAGGGAGTCCGCAAGGAGAAATAGGCATCCCTGCATCAACACGATGTGACATGGAACCAGCGATGACTCTCCCCACGATGGGACATCGCTAGTACGCAAACTTCCGGCTCAGCCCACTTGCGTTGAGCGTGTAGTAGGCCGGCGGCTCTCCGGCCAGGGCTTCGATTTGTGGCATCATCTCGCCAATGAGCGCCGCCTGTTCTGCGATCTTCAGGTTGCGATTGGTCGTGATGCTGACCGCCCGCACGCCGTGACGCTCCAGCGCATCACGCTGCGCAGGTCGGTACCGGACCCGCTTATCGCGAAAGACCACAACCCAACCGAGCCGGCCCACATGGGTTAACCATATCTCGTCGGAGACATCCTGCTTCAAGGGCCAGTCAGGGTGACCCGGGTAGACGATGGAGGACCACTCCTGGGACAGGACGTGAGCGGCTCCCAAAACACTGGAATCAAAGAAGACCCGGCGCATCACGCAGCAACGCGGAGTCGGTGCTCGAACGCGACTGCCGTATCCACGTCTGTTCTCGTGATGCCTAGCTTCGCGTACACGTCACAGATTGTGTCCACACTCTCTCCGGCGTCTGCCATCTCTGCAATCGTCTCAGTGCGCACACCCCCAATTGCTGGCAGACCGAACACAACTAGCGGATCCAAAACGATCCGCCGATTCTCTCGACCCAGAGGGAACCACCTCGCTGCCACACCGTTTACATCCGGCTCGAACTCAACACGTTCAACGAAGGTCTTCGCTACGTCAGTAAGGACGAGTTGATAGCCCTCGCTCTCACGCCCGCGGACAACGAGGAGCAGGTCCTCGTGAAGATTGTGACGCGACTGCTCCTGCCAGAGCTGCTCCCGCCCATCCAAATACAACGGCCGTGCCTCGGCAAGCGGATACTTCGTCCCCAGCTGCTCACCGAGATCCCGTATCAGGGGCCGTAGGCGCTCCAAGGGGAGCTGCTTGTAGCGATATCCCGAAAGGAATCCCGCTTCAAGAAACTCACCCCACGTGACATCCCACGACCCGGTCGGCACATCTCGGATCAGCGGCTCGATGACGTGGTCGAATCGCCGATCGCCGTCGAGCCAGCGCCGGAGGGTCTTGTCGGGCAGCCCGAGCAGACGAGCTGCTTCATTCACCTGATAAATGGGTTGATCGAGCAGAGCCCGAAAGCTATCCATGAAGCCTCCTCTCGGCATGAGAATAGCGCATCAGGATGGGAGAGAGAAGACCATCGATTAGTGTTGGGAACACAGCGCCGTGCTAGCATCTAAGTATGGCTTCGACGCGAACGACATTCACGCTCGACGACGATCTTGCTAAGCGGGCCCGCCGACTCAACATCAATGTCTCCGCGGCAGCTCGCGAAGGAGTCGCTACAGCGGTGCGCTCTGCACTCGCCGAGTCGGACCGCGCAGCGTACCTACGGACTCCTGAGCAGACAGATCCGTTCTGGGAAGAAGCCGAAGCATGGGGTGAGGAGTGACCCGCGGCGAGATCTGGATGGCGCAAGTCGGCGCTAAGACACGGCCCGTCCTGGTAGTGACCCGCCCCGAGGTCATCGATGTGCGCCGCCTCGTCACGGTTGCAGAAATCACCACTGCGGCCCGCGGGATTGCAGCCGAAGTCGAGTTCGATCACGAAGACTCCGGACTTGCTCAGCCTTCCGTAATCAACTGTGACGGCCTCCACACCATTTCACGACGCTCCCTCACTAGGCGCGTTGGGACCGTCGACGATGCAACCATGGACGAAGTGTGCTGGGCAATCAACTATGCCCTCGGGTGTTGAGG
>CAYYGI010000141.1:0-4260 GCA_964471085.1 uncultured Acidimicrobiaceae bacterium | reverse complement strand
ATGAACCGGCCCTTTGAGGACGCTGGCCGTGAACGGGCGATCTCGTCTGCAATTGCAACCAGGTTCTCGAGCAGCTTCTCCCCCACGAAAGACACCCGGCCGATCGGGACCTGGACGTTGCCGTATCGGTCGTTGCGATACTCGACGCGACCCGCCTTGAATGCTTCAACCGTCTTGCCGACATCCCTCGTGACGGTCCCTGTCTTCGGGTTCGGCATGAGACCGCGTGGGCCGAGTACCTGACCAAGTTTCCCGACAATGGGCATCATGTCCGGCGTAGCGATCGTGATATCCCAATCGAGAGCGCGAGCTCCACTCGCTATCTCGTCGGCAAGTTCCTTGCCTCCAACAACGTCAGCTCCTGCATCTTCAGCTTCCTGGGCCTGATCATTCGCGAAGACGACAACCTTGATGTCTTTGCCAGTGCCATTCGGAAGCGAGACAGTGCCGCGCACAATCTGGTCTGCCTGGCGTGCATCGATTCCAAGCTGGAAAACAATGTCTACTGATTCGTCAAACTTGGCGTAGGAGAGCGTCTTTACGAGATCAACAGCATCCGATGCGGGGTACATTGCTTCGCTGTCGTATCTCCGCTCTTGCTCAGTCCGGTTCTTTGAGAGACCCATCAGGTGTTTCCTTTCGTGGTGTGACGGGCTTGCGCCCTTCCACTTGCACGCAGCACGTCACGCGCACTACGTCTTACTACGTTGAGATTACGCTTCAACGACGTCCAGACCCATCGAGCGGGCTGTTCCTTCGACGATGAGCATTGCGTTCTCGATGTCATTTGCGTTGAGGTCAGGCATCTTGATCTCGGCAATGTCGCGAACCTGGGCCTTTGTCACCGTTCCGACCTTCTCCTTGTGCGGGACAGCAGATCCCTTCTCGATCTTCGCCGCCTGGCGCAGCAAGACAGCCGCTGGGGGCGTCTTGGTGATAAACGTGAAAGATCGGTCCTCATAGATCGATACCTCCACCGGGATGATCGTACCCGACTGAGCTTGCGTCTGCGCGTTGTATGCCTGAACAAACTCCATAATGTTGACACCGTGCTGGCCGAGCGCAGGACCAACCGGTGGAGCAGGGCTTGCCTGTCCTGCCGGGATCTGCAGCTTGAGCACGGTCACCAGTTTCTTGCGACCCATGATTGAGATTCCTTGCCTATCCGTCCTAGATGTCAGTACTTGATGATCTGGTCGAAAGTAAGCTCCACCGGAGTCTCCCGACCAAAGATATCCACGAGAACACGGACCTTCGATTGGTCCACATTGATGTTCTCGATAACGCCGTTGAAGTCAGCGAACGGCCCCTCCACAACGCGAATCGTCTCCCCAACCTCCCACGCTGGCTTGAAGGTCGGCTTCTCCTTCTTCGCGCCTTCGTCCTTCTCGACACCGAGAATCCGCTCGATCTCGCGCCGCGAGAGGGGACTCGGCTTGGCCCCTGAACCTACAAAACCAGTCACGTTGGGAGTGTTGCGAACAGCGTACCAGGAGTCGTCATCCATGTACATACGCACAAGGACGTATCCGGGGAACTTCTTGCGAGCAACGGTCACTTTCTTGCCACTCTTGTACTCGACAACATCCTCCATAGGGATGACGATGTCGAATATCTTGTCCTCAAGGTGCATCGAGCGCACGCGGTTCTCGAGATTCGCTTTCACCTTCTTCTCGTACCCGGAGTACGAGTGGACCACGAACCAGCCGCCGGGGAGATCGTATGGGCTGGCAGGGCGCGGCTCAACAACCTCTTCAACGAACTCCGGCGCTATCTCTTCCTCTGACTCCGCTTTAGCGGCGGTCGTTGCTGCTTCCGTCATCAGGTAATCGCATTCAGAACGTTGAAGGTTGCCTGACTGAAGACCCAGTCCATCCCGAAGATGACCCCAGTGAGCACTGTTGTCATGACGGCCACGACGATCGTGTATGTAGAGAGCTCTTCGCGTGATGGCCACGCGACCTTCTTGAGCTCTTGGCGTACCTCGCGCAGGTACTTGAGAATCCGCTTCAGGAAATTCAGATCGTGATCCTTCTTCACTCTCTTCTGCGGACGCGAAGCCTTCGAGCGCTGCTTCTTTAGCCGCTCTTCTTCTTTAGCTTGAAGTCGTCTCATCTCACGGTTCAACTACATACTCCTCGGTGCTTCGCCATAGCCATGGTAGTTCGCCTTCGTCAATAGCAGGGGTGGCGGGACTCGAACCCACAACATCCGGTTTTGGAGACCGGCGCTCTGCCAATTGGAGCTACACCCCTCCGGACCGGTTCGGGCCTCGAGCATCAAGTATATCTCCACCTCACTCGAAGTGTAAACCCAGGAGGGCGATTGTGCTGCTACATCACGCAGCGCGTTGGCGATACATCCTCAACAACACTGCTGTACCTGCAGCAGCGGTTGCTACCACCGCTGCGGCAGCGACAGGAACACGGTTGTCTCTCTGTGCCTCTTCGTAGTCAACAGCGACTGGTCCAAGAGAAGCCAGCACGGTATCTGTGAAGCTCCCCGGTGCGCGATGCGTGCTCGCTTCGAGCTCTCCGAGCTCGCGATACATAGAGCGGTACCGAAGCACCTCGACGCTACATGCAATACATGTATCAACGTGACTAGAGAGAAGCCCCGTCACCCCTGTCTCCCCGACCGTGGGGAGGGCTATCTGAACAGCACGGCAGATGATGCTCACAGCGCACCATCCTGATATCCATCGAGGAGTTGGCGCAGTTCCTTGCGGCCACGGTGGAGGCGGACCTTCGCTGCTGTAACCGAGATAGTGAGATGTTCTGCAATCTCGGAGTGTGTCCACCCGTACACATCCTTGAGCACGACCACAGCACGGATAGAAGGTGTGAGCTGTAACAACGCCTCCTCAATCTTTGGTGCTGCACCAGCGGCCTCCCCCGCCCTCACCGGGTCAAGGGTGGTAGCTTGGGGCTCACTCACCAACGTGTCGAGAGGATCGAGACGCACTCGGTTCTGCTTGGTTCGGTGCGTCCAGGCAGTGTTGACGGTGATGCGATGCAGCCAAGTCGAGAACTTCGCATCACCTCTGAACTTCGGCATTGCTCGCCATGCTCGGATGAAGGCGTCTTGCGACACATCTGCCGCAAGGTCTCTGTCTCGAACAAGCCTGACCGCCAAGGTGAATACCTCATGTTGATGCAGCGCCACGAGTTCTCCGAAAGCGTCACGGTCACCCCGCTTCGCTCTTGCTATGAGATCCTCTGGCTGTAAAGGTTCGACCTGCTCTCGTTCCATACCGTTACTCCCTTGAAGATGCAACGGTAGCGCGTCCGGAGATGAGTTGCTCATCCCCAACAGAGAGGGAGAGCTTCACGGCACCAGATTCTGCTTCCACAGAGATAACCGCCTGCTGAGAGGGTCGCAACGCGCTCCGAAAGCGGATCTTGGCAGAAACAACGTCGCGGCGACCTGCTACCAGTACGGTCTCCTGCATAAGCCACGCATACATCAATAACCCGTGAACTACAATGCCTGGAAGCCCCGCGCTGAGAGCAGAATCGTGGTCCCAGTGCAGGGGATTGAAGTCCCTCGTTGCGCCCGAATAGCGAACAAGGTCGTAGCGGCTCGCAGAACGAAGCAACCCCTCATTGAGGCCCCGTTCATGTACGGGTGGTTCGTCGAAGACCTCCTCGGGTCGAGGTGCCTTCCGGTTGGAGAGCACGAAGGTCGAGACTGATTCCATCACAACGGAGTCACCATTCGATACCTCAGCGGTAAACGTCACGAAGTAGGAGTCCGCGCGCTGCCTGACTCGTGCCACAGTGCCCGTGACAGTGAGTACGGCGCCGACGTCGATGGGCGCTAGGTAAGTGAATGACTGCTCGAGGTGGAGGAGCGTGCTCGTGAACGGCACGATCCTCGGGTCGGAAAGAAACTCGTCCGCTACGGCAAAGAGGAGCACGGAACCGAACCCCGGCGGCGCGGTATCGCGCCACCGCACAGGGTCATCACCGGTGACATCAACGTAGAGCGCGACTCTCTCTGGGGTGACAGCTACCTCAACAGGCCCAATCGGTTGGCCCTCAAGGTCGGCAGGGGTGGCAGGGTGGTTCATGTAAGCGGAAGAATAGACAGGCGCCAGGGGAGTAGATGACTCGGCTCGCTCTTCTCCGAGGCGAGCACACTTCTCTCCCCGTGGCGTCCATCAACTCGAGGGGTCAACACCTCGAATCCACTTGTCTTCGAACGCTTCGACCGACAACCTGGTGAGTTCCCCTATGAGGTTGCCGGCCACATCGTTGG
>CAYYGI010000140.1:0-4306 GCA_964471085.1 uncultured Acidimicrobiaceae bacterium | reverse complement strand
ACGCCGAAGATCAGTTCTTTGAGGCGCATACGAGTAGTTGTGAACGTCTCCAAGTCAACTTTGACAGACCCGAGCCGGAGACCCCTCATCTCGTCACCGTACTGGGTTGCGACCCGGACAATGCCATCGACGTGTTCTAATACACCAAGGCCGAGACACCTGCCTCGTTCGTCCTGGACGCCAACGAGGACTCTGTCCAACCTACTGACATCGAACCCGTCAGGCAGCGTCGGCGCGAACACGGTTGTCTGCACCCTCCACCGAGGTGGATCGATGCCGATGTCCCTCCGAAACGCCGCTGAGCGCGCCTCAAGTATGTCGAGTGGTGACCCAGCTCTGACATTCGCTGGTGGGTCAACCTCTGCCACACGCGCAGAGAGGAAACGGCGCACCATGCTGATCACCGGAGTCAACTCCTCACCGCGCTCGATCGCAATGACAAGTTCCGGTTTCAAAAGCTCAACGAGGTGATACGTCAACGTCTGTCCTACCACACCGGTGACGACACCGGAAGTGTCACATATGACTAAGTCGACTCTCTCCCTAGCAACGTCAACAAGGGCTGCAACAGCAACCACATGGGCAAGCACTACTCCATCAGGCTCGATAGCCCCGACGAACCTGAGCTCGTCAGGTATTTCCAACGCATCGCATTCATCAAGAGTGGAGACAACTTTCAACCCGACACACCCGACCGGACCAACCGTTGCAGCAGCAACATCACCGTCCACGTAAGCAACGGTTCGCCCATGCTCGACTGCGTCACGTACCAGCATCCGGGCCAGAGTGGTCTTCCCTGTCTGAATGTCACCGAGCATCATCACGACACCATCAAGCCCTCTGACACGCTTTCGCAACGCCTCGTATGGCATCTCGTCCCCTATCAGGAGCCTCCTTTATCGTTCCCCCCATTCTACGGGCAGTACCGCGACGCCCAGGCCATCGGAGCATCTCTTAGCGTTCGTAGCCCGAGCGAAGGGAGCGGCGCATCACCTTGTGAGACGCTGTTCTGGGCAGGGCGTCGACGAGAACGACCTCATGGATCTTGAACAACGGGTTCAACTTGGTCCTGATCCGCTGCTGCATCACAGACCGGAGTTCCACCACATCCGGCGTACCTACAGGCACCACGAACACGACGAGGCGCTCTGGGCCTCCCTCAGCGGGGGGAACCGCTACCGCTGCGACCTCACTCACTCCAACGATGCCTCCAACAGCGTCTTCGAGGTCACCAGAGGAGACCTTAACTCCTCCCAGATTCATGGTGTCGTCTACTCGACCGAGGGCTCGATAGAGTCCATTCGCGTCACGCAGCATCTCATCTCCGTGGCGACGAAGCGGCATCTCCCACGCCGGGACGTCGCTGTAGTAAATCTCGTAGTGGTCTGCGTTGAGGAGTTCAGTGGAGAGCCCTATCGAAGGCGGGAGGAGAAATACCTCGCCCTCATCTACAACATCGCCTTCCTCGTCGAGGAGGAGAAGGTCAAGGCCGAGAGCAGGTGTTGTGAACCTCGATGCCACCGCGGGTTGCAGCACCGTCCCGGTGACATACGCTCCTCCGATCTCGGTTCCGCCGCAGTACTCGATCACAGGAATCTCCCCCGCAACACGCATGAGCCACTCAGAGTCCCCCTCATTCGATGCTTCCCCGGTAGAGGACAGCACCCGCACCGTCGACCAGTCACCTCTCTTGAGCATCCGGTCTGTGCGCCACGCCGCGACGATCGATGGCACGACGCCGAGCATCGTGACCCCCGCCTCCTCGACGAACGTGATGAAGCCCGCACTCGTAGGAGCGTCATCGTAGAGCGCAATTGCAGCCTCATTCAAGAGCGCTGCATAGACAAGCCAGGGACCCATCATCCATCCAAGATTTGTCGGCCATGCAACTACGTCACCAGAATGGATGTCGTGATGGAAACGTCCATCCATTGCAGCTTTGATCGGCGTTGTTTGGGACCACGGGATCGCCTTCGGCGCACCAGTTGTACCTGACGAGAACAGGATGTTCGTGTGGGAGCTCGCACTCCGGCTCACCGGGTCAAACGCGGCACCTTCAACAACGAAGTCCCGCCATGACACATCGCCGTGGCGCAGATCGATACCTGCGCCAGTGTCGACAACAATGCACATCGGGGCCCCGGCATCAACACACTTCTCGTACATCGGGAGTGACCGACCCAGCCGAGTCGCTGTGTCCTGGGTAACAACGGCGACCGGGGAGGTGATCGCAAGCCTGGTTGCGATCTCTCCAGCAGCAAAGGAGTCTGCAATCGAGACAACGACACCTCCTGCTGCAATCACCCCGAGGTAGGCAACAACAGCTTCAACTGTCATCGGCATCACGATTGCTACTCCGTCCCCCTCGCGGAATCCGGCATCCGTGAACCCGCGCGCAAATGCGCTAACGCGTTGTCTCACCTCGCCAACAGTGATCCTCTCGATTGAGGAACCGGAACCGGCAACAATTGCGATGGCAGCGGGGTCGTGGTCAAGACAGGACCGCACAATGTTGAATGAAGAACCCGGGAGCCAACGAGGTGCAGTAACGTCGTCGTTTCCGCGAATCGCTGCCGGCGCTACGTCGAACTCGATCTCGAGATCTTCGATGACCATTGCCCAGAACTCGTCCCGCTCCTCGATAGACCAGCGATGAAACGCTTCGTACGAGCCAAGATCTCTTGTCTTTATCGCCTTCGTGAGATTTGCTCGGCACAACGTCGACTCATCCGGCACCCAGACTGGAGCGGGAACTTGAGATTGGTTCGTCATGCAACAAGAGACTAACTCGAGATGAACCGGATCTGAGGCCACGGCCGGAGAGCGGAGAGTCTGTCGAAAAGAATCAGCTCTGCAGACAAATCGTGAGCGTCCCTCTGCCTAGCAACCGAGACCTGCCACTATGCGGGCAATGGGAGATACACCGAAGAGTGGGTGGAAGGGCGGCCGCGCCCACATTGCCTACACGATCGTTGTGTTCGTAGTCATTGCAGCACTCGACAACGCCGCTATTACGTTGATCCCTTCGATGATCCCTCGGCTGCGGGAGACCTTCGACGCCTCCACGGCTGCAATCGGTCTAATCACCGGTGCCCAAATCTTGGTGACCGCTGTGACCGCGGTCCTCTGGGGCTATCTCGGTGACTCGCTCAACCGCAAAAAACTACTCATTGCAGGAACGCTGATCTGGGCGCTCCCTGTCGGGCTCTCAGGTCTTGCAACCACCTACTGGATGCTTTTCGGGCTCCAAATGATCGCTGGGGTCGGACTCGGTTCAATCGTATCAGTTGGCTTCTCGGTGATCTCGGACTTCGTTGGGCCGAAGCGGCGCGGCCTAGCAATGTCCTTCTGGGGGTTGAGCCAAGGAGTAGGCGGGCTCGTTGGGCTCGTGATTGCCTCACAACTCGGCGCGCACGACCATGCGCCGCCGTTCTTCATTCTCGCGGCAGCGGGAGTCTTCTTCGCCCTCCTCTACCTCCTGGCCTTCGATGCTCCTCGCGGTTACAAGGAACCGGCGCTTCAGGCGATATTCGAGAGCGGCGACACGTACGACTACCGGATAGATAAGGGCCAGCTCGCTGACATCGCCAGGGTGAAGACAAACAAGTGGCTCGTGCTCCAGGGACTCACGGCTCAGGTCGCGTACGGCTCGCTCATCTGGGTGCCTCTGCTGTATCAGGAGAAGGTCATGGCCGAGGGTTACTCCCTCGCGACCGGCCAGCAGGTCGGGGGTCTCTTTGCCGCACTGTTCACGCTCGGGGCGCTCTTCTCCATCCTCTTTGGCCATATTGGTGACCGTTGGCAACGACAGAACCTCTCGGGCCGAGCGTACATCTCCGCGATCGGCATCCTCGGGGCTATCCCGTTCTACCTTATATTCTTCTGGATGCCTCTCAGAGGGTTGCAAGTAACCGAGGGAGCGGGCACAGGCACCTTCGTCCTTGAGGTGCTCACTTCAATGGTTACGAACCCGTGGGTGGCCGCGGCTTTCCTCTCGGCCCTGATGGCCATGGCTCTTACTTCCGCTGACTCACCGAACTGGTTCGCACTCATCTCAGATGTGAACATGCCCGAGCATCGAGGCACAGTGTTCGGAGTCGGCAACTTCGTCAACGGAGTCGGCAGGTCAGCTGGCGCGATGTTGACGACTGTGACCGCTGACGTGATTCAGAGGACGCTGCCACCCCCCTACAACCTGGCCCTCGGCCTCTCCCTCTTCCAGCTCGCCTTCCTCCCAACAGGCTGGTGCTACTGGAAGGCATCAAAGACCTGCCCGACAGATATTGAGAGTACGAGAGCAACACTT
>CAYYGI010000139.1:0-4321 GCA_964471085.1 uncultured Acidimicrobiaceae bacterium | reverse complement strand
GGACTGTTCGTAAGTTCCCGAGCAACTCGCGGCACCACGGGCAGCCGACTCAATCAACTAACCATCAAAGCCTGCAACATCGTACATCAAAGTGCACCCGATGCCTAGTCCTAAATCGCGAAATCTTGAGAAATGTTGTTCTAGAGTCGTTCCCGAATAACCCGACCGCGGCGGATAATCAATTCCGGTTCATCCAAAACCTCAACATCCTCGAAAGGATTCCGTGCGAAAAAGACCGCATCTGCAGTACTCCCCTCGCGCAGCGAGTTCCCCCTTCCAACATAGGCGTATGCTGCTGTGGATGCTGCGATTGTTGCCGCCCGATCCGAGAGACCATAGCGGCGAAGCAATCCAGCCTCGGTCGCGATCTCTCCGTGCGGAATCACTAGATCGGTCCCCGCAAGTACGGTGAGACCAATCTCCTCAGCTAGCGGGAGGTTCACCTCCATACAATCGAGACCAGCCTGCATGAGCTTCCCCCCTGTCGACTCAGGACCAAGGGCATCAACCCAGTACCGCATATTTCCGATCGTTGGCACCCACGCGCCTCCCCTTGCAGCGAGAGCGCGGATGTCTTCCTCGGTGAGAAAAGGGCCATGTTCAATGGAGTCGACACCCGCGGCGACGGCATCCGACGCACTCTGGGCCATCGTGTGGACAGCTACTCTTGCCCCGGCGTCGTGGACAATACGGACAGCTTCGGTGAGGATGTCGAGGGGGTAGTTGTTCACAGGTCCAAGCCCTTTCCGGGGCCAGTCACCTACGATTTTGATCCAGCCGCCATCCGTCGTTGCCGTCGATCGGATGTGCTCAACAAGTTCGTGCGGTTCCACCTCGGCCCCCAGATTGGGCATGTATCCACCTGCCGGGTGGATCATTGCTCCAGCGATCTCAACGTACGGCCTGAGATCTGCATCATGGTCAAGTGTCACAAGCGTGGCATCCGTGTTCCCCCCCTTGTCCAGGACAAGCAGCACACCGCGTTCGACGTGCGCCCATGTAGTGACAGGGATGTTTGAGAGCATACTCTCTTCAGAGATCCCCTTCATGTCGTCAACCGACGTCATCGTGAGATGCGCATGAGCATCTGCAAGACCGGGGAGCGCCCAGAGGTGTCCGGTCTCGATCTCGTCCGTAACGCGATCATCCGGTGTAACAAACTGAGTTCCATCAATTGCGAGTGGGTAAGGGCTGCCTTCAGGGGGCTGGATAGTAAGGAGCGTGGTCATGGATTGGACAATAGCGTGCCCTCGTGTAAGGCGCGTGCTCAACAACACGAAGAGGTTTGCAAGCTCGCCTATCCGACCTGGCGGAGGTCTCGTCGGTTGAAGAGGGGGAAGGCCAGAGCAACGAGCACAACCGTGAGTGCGGTAAGAATCGCACCGTGGCCCCAGTGCATACCGTTGACGAGCGGGTCGCTGGTCAGGTAGTAGTAAAACGGGGAGAACCGTGCGTAGCCAGAGAACCTGTCACTGAAGGGGAGGAAGGCGTTGAGCACGTACATAACGAGAGCTATCCCGACGGTCCCATATACAGCGACCTTCACCCGACCTGTAGCGGCACCGAGAGCAAGAGCAAGAGCGCCGAAGACGAGACCAACGAGCGTCCCGAGCAGCGACGTTGCAGCAATGGCTGCGATATCCATACCGAGTCCGGCAAGCAGGGATCCAATGGAGACGCCCGCGAATGTAGCAACCCCGACGATGCCGCCGTACAGCACCATTGCCGCCACCGTGTGAAGAACAATGGTGGACCGCTTGATAGGGTTGGCTAGCAGGAGGCCCATAGTTCGGTTCTCTTCCTCCCCGGCAAGGGAGCGGGCTCCAATCGCCACCGTTACGGCGATGACGGCGAGCGGTGCCATCATGCCGAAGGTCTGAATCTGGTACCAGCCCTCCGGTGTGGTCATGTCGCCACCCCCGAAAAATGCCACGAGAGCCTCAGGGATCTGGTCGAACATTCCGGCAAGGGCGTCATCGAAGGGGGTGAACATAGGACCCATCATTACACCCATGACGAGAAACATGAGACCGGAAGTGACGAGGAGTAGCCCCTGGCGCTCCGAGGCGGCCTTCACCCAGATGTGGGAGACGCGCACAGTTCCCGCAACCCGGTCTGCAAGTTTGTGAGTCAATGGTTGATCGCGGAGGCGATCCATCAGAGTAACTCCAACCGTCCGACCCCTGAGGTCTCTCCTGTTGAGTCCGATCAGCGCGAGGACCAAGAGCGCAGCGATTCCTGCGACGAGTACGCCGATGTGACCCCAGTCGATGCCGTTGATGAGCGGCTGGCTTCCAATAAAATAGTGCCACGGGGAGGCCTTGGCTATATTCTCAAAACCTTCGACGAGTGGGAGCACACTCGTCGCGACCACGGAGATCGCCATGACCCCCGCGGACCCACCCCCAGCTGCGATCGTACTCCCAGTCCAAGCACCGATCGCGAGACCTAGGAAGCCGAAGAAGAGTGCAATGAAGAGCATGTGAAGAACCATTGCTCCCAGGTGCATCCCTGCGATGCTGAAATCGAAGACTGCCGCCGCACCAAGCCCCGTAGCCCACAAGAAGAGGGCACCCAGAGCGGTGAGACACACCATCGACGATGCCTTGGAGACGAGAACGCTCGAGCGACTCTTCGGGTTCGCTAAGAGCAAGCCGATACTTCCTCTGCGTTCTTCACCTGCGATCGCGGCGGCACCCATTGCTACCGCGAGTCCCGCCAATGTCAACGCTCCGTAGGTTCCGTAGAGCGGCCCATAGGCAAGGCCCGCAACATCTGTGCCCTCGGGAAGAGCCATCAATGTCAGAAGTGCCTCAGGCAGTTCGGCGAAGATCGCTGGGTCAATGTCGCGGTAAGAGAGGATTCCGAGGATAAGGAGGAAGAGAAGAGCCAGAGAGCCGATCGCCATCCCGCTCCATCGGTCCCACGTTGTCTTCGTAAAGACGTTGGCCAGCTTCACGTCCCCACGTTTTCATCACGGTAGAAGGTGAGGAAGATCTCTTCGAGGTCGGCTTCCTGGGTGGTGATATCCACGAGGTGGTGCCGACCTGTAATGGCCTCGAAGAGCGTCTCAATCCGGCCGTCAAACGAAAGGGTGACGTGGTCGTTCTCCACAGTGACATCGCGCACACCGGGCAGGTGCTGAAAGACATCTCCATCTACCGGCTCATCGAAGTAAAGGTCCACTCTGCGGATTGCCTTGGACCGCAGACTCGAGATGGATTCGAGAGCGATCAGACGGCCGCGGCGGATGATCCCGACACGATCCGCAACCCGCTGTACTTCAGAGAGTGTGTGGCTCGAGAGGAATACGGTACGACCTTCAGCGGCAACCTCTCGCATCATCGTCTGAAACTCGCGTTGCACCAGTGGATCGAGGCCTGTGCTTGGCTCATCCATAATCAGCACCTGTGGCTTGTTCATGAAGGCCTGGATGAGGCCGATCTTCTGTCGGTTGCCCGACGAGAGATCGCCAACCTTCTTCGTCAGGTCCGCGTCCAGTCGATCGGCGACATCTTCAACGTAGGACCAATCGACACCACCACGAAGGTTGGAGAAGTACGTGAGGGTGTCGCGTCCAGTCAGGTTCGGGTACATAGCGAGATCCCCTGGCACATACCCTATGAAGCGCCGGATATCGACCGAGTGCTGGTGGGTGTCCATCCCGAGGATCGAGGCTCTCCCTGCGGTCGGCCTGATCTCATCCAGGATGGCTCGGATCATCGTTGTCTTCCCTGAGCCGTTCGGACCGAGGAAGCCAAAGATCTCACCTGGCGTGATCTCCAAGTCAAGGTCGATGAGGGCGTGGATGTCACCGTAGTGCTTGGTTAGTCCATGGGTCTCAATAGCAAAGCGGTCGGTCATGGGGCTCCTCTGCTCTTCGTCACCGCTGAAGTGAAGCTCTTCTCCTGAGAGACTAATCGCGGTACGAGCAGTTGCGGGAAGAGGAAGAGGTCGTCACGCGAGAAGGGGAGCGGCTGGTGCCGCTCCCCTTCCCCGTTTCGTTCTGTGTTAAAGCTCGATGAGCCTATGGAACCGTTACCGGCTCGCCAGCGGCTGTCCAAGCATTCCAGCTACCACGGAACACCGTCGTGTCCTCAAATCCGAGCACGAAGAGCGGTGGGAGCGCCAGAGCGCAACGCCACCCTTTCGTGCAGTACGCAATAAGAGGAGCATCAGTGGGGATCGTGTCCATCAGGTCTGGGATCTCGCGCAGGGTTACTCCGACTGAACCGGGAATATACCCTTCTGCGAACTCGCCAGGCGTGCGCACATCAATACCAACGGCACCGAATCCCATAGCTTCCTTGACAGCTTCGAC
>CAYYGI010000138.1:0-4323 GCA_964471085.1 uncultured Acidimicrobiaceae bacterium | reverse complement strand
TCCTCCCCACCGCTATCGGTGCCACCGTGACCGCGACTGCGACCATTACTGAAGTTGCGGGCAAGAAAATTTCGTTCACACTCGTCGTAACGGAGGGAGAGCTGATCGCTGCTCGTGGCACACATATGAGGATCGTGGTTGACCGCGAGCGTTTCGAGAAGTCAGCCTACAGCTAGCCCCTCATCCGAGCCACGCCACTCGGCACCATGTGCGGGTCTGACACGCCGGACATTGCATGTGCCTGTCGAATGCCTTCCCAGGTATCCAGATCGAGAACGCGAGGATTCTCACTACGAGCTCGACGTGTGAGATGCGACTTCGTGTCCAGCACGACGAACAGCCGACCACCGCAGTCCGCGCCTCGCGTCGACCCGCCGAGTACACGGCGTCGCGGCCATGGGAGTCCTGTCGCGAAACGAGAGGGTCCTCCCTGAGACTGTCCTCAACTTCAATCGGCGGGACCTCAAACAAAGCCCGTTTCCCCTCGCGATCTGCGCGCCCTGTCACAGCATGCCTTCGATCTTCTCAGCGAGCTCCCGATAGGCCGCAGCGGAGCGAGAACCCCGAGCGTGAGCTAGCACCGATACCCCTTCCCCTGGTGCCTCTGCAACTCTCACCGAACGCGGCACAGGCGGGGTAAGGAGAAGAAGCCCGTGGAGCTCCTGCACCTCTACAAGGACTCTCTTTCCTAGATTCGTTCGCGAGTCATGCATCGTCGCGATGCCACCCAAGACGCTCAGACGCTCGTTCGTGTAGTGCCGGACATCGTTGATCGTTTCGAGGAGCTGGCCTACAGCGCGGTCAGAGAGCGTCTCTGCTTGGAACGGGATAAGTACCGAATCTGCTGCGGTGAGCGCATTGACCGTCAAGATTCCAAGAGAGGGCCCACAGTCGATGAGTACCACGTCGTACTCATCCTTGATCTCCGCGAGCGCACGCTTGAGCACGAACTCACGGCCTGTCTTTGTGAGGAGGTGGATCTCAGAACCTGTGAGGTCAATCGAGGAAGGGATGAGATCGGGCCCCTCTCTGGTAACGAGGACGTCCTTGATCTTGGCACGGCCGAGCAACACATCGTGAACTGTGAGGTTGAGGGAGTCAGGGTCCGTGTCTGTTGCGTAAGTCAGGCACGCCTGAGGATCGAGGTCGACCATCAACACGCCCCTTCCAAGCTCCCACAAAGCATCTGAGAGCGTATGGACGGTCGTTGTCTTTGCCACACCACCCTTCTGATTCGCCACCGCGATCACCGTTGCCATACCGAGATCGTAGAGGATGCGACGCCCTTCATGCCACCAATTTCGGCTAGATTTCTCTCCATGCTTACTATCGCCAGCGTTCACAAACGATTCGGAGACATCGTCGCGCTCGACGGGGCGGGGTTCTCTGTCGATCGAGGACGCATCCTCGGGTTTCTTGGTCCAAATGCTGCGGGGAAAACAACAATGATGCGTGTCATCTTCGACCTCATCCACCCCGACTCAGGCGAGGTCACCTGGGAGGGGGTACCCGTGAATCGAGAAACTCGCCTCAAGTTCGGGTACATGCCCGAAGAGCGCGGCTTGTACCCGAAGATGAAAATTCGTACCCAACTTGTTTACTTCGCTCGTCTCTCAGGCCTCGCGCGAAGAGATGCAGAGAAGGCTGTCGACCACTGGCTTGAGGTGCTCGGGCTCACCGAGCGCGCTAACTCGAAACTTGACGATCTCTCCCACGGAAATCAGCAGCGCGCACAGCTCGCCGCGGCGCTTGCACCGAGTCCTGAGCTCCTTGTTCTTGATGAGCCTTTCTCGGGGCTTGACCCGATCGGTGTCGAGTCCTTCTCCGATACGTTGCGCCAGCTCGCCACCGATGGCGTGACGATCGTATTCTCTAGCCATCAGCTCGACCTCGTGGAGGATGTGTGCGACGACGTAGCAATCATCGACAAGGGGCGCATTGTCCTGTCGGGGGACCTCGCTGCGATCAAGGCGCAGTCAACGAAACGCAGGCTCACCATTGATATCGACGGGGTACCTTTTATCCCCGATCGTCCCGATGTCGAGGTCGTCGAGAACCACACGCGATCGCACTGCGTGGTTTCAGAAGATGCTCCCGTGGCTGAGATTCTTGCTGAGGCTGAGGCGGCTGGGTCGGTCACGAGATTCGCCTTCGAGCCCCCCCACCTCACCGACTTATTCCGAGAGGCGGTTCGGCCGTGAGCCCTTGGAGGCAAGTGTTGTTGCTTGCAAGGCGGGAGTTCGTTGAGCGAGGCCGCACGAAGGTGTTCCTCGTTGCAATGACTCTTCTTGCGCTCAGCGTCCTCGCGGTCGGCCCTATCGTGAACGCCTTCATCGACGATGAGCTCGAACCGACGACGGTTGGCCTCTCGGGGAGGGAGCCTCCAGGGATCGAGGAGGAGATGATTGCACAAGGTGAAGTGGTTGGCATGGAGATCGTCGTCGAGCGATACACCCCGGGGGTGGAGTACGAGGCCGACCTTGAGGATGGCACGACGGCTGCCGTACTCATCGATGGCGACGAGATCAAGTTTTTCGACCGTCCTGATCACGCCCTGGCCGCCCTCAT
The DNA here is from genome assembly GCA_964471085.1 of uncultured Acidimicrobiaceae bacterium. GTDB lineage: Bacteria > Actinomycetota > Acidimicrobiia > Spongiisociales > UBA5794 > B3-G11. The sequence continues at coordinate 1,755 of CAYYGI010000138.1, read as the reverse complement.
TGAACGCTCGGTCAATGTGACAGTCGAGAGGGCCGCCCTCCAACACCTCGGGCTCTCTGAGGGTGAGATTGAAGCCTTGCAGACACCCGTGGAGATCACCGTATCTGCCGTTGAAGTGGACGATGATCCTCGGGATGGCCCCCAGGAGCAGGCGGAGCGAACCGCGTCATTCCTTGGTGCCATGGCCCTCTACGTCTCCATCATCATGTTTGCGCAGTTCGTAGCAGTGGGAACCGTTGAGGAGAAACAGACCCGGGTCGTCGAGGTTGTGCTGTCGAAGGTACGGGCGTGGCAGTTGCTCGTCGGGAAAGTGGTGGGAATTGGAGTTCTGGGTCTCGTCCAGCTCTTCATCCTTGCAAGTGCAGCATTCATCTCTCTCCAGTTCGTCAATATCATTGAGTTCAACATTGCTGCCGTCGGGCTCCCGGTACTCGCAAACGTCTTTTTCTGGTACATCCTCGGTTTCACGTTCTATGCATTCCTGTACGCAGCCCTCGGGTCAACCGTCTCGCGCCAGGAAGATCTCCAGGGCCTACTCTGGCTCCCCGTGGTATTCATCCTGCCAGGGTACTTTCTCTCCATCAGGGCATTGCCGTATCCAGATGCCACCCTTGCCCAGGTCACTTCAATGCTCCCTATGTGGGCACCCTTCGTGATGCCTGTGCGCATCGGTGCAGGAGTTGTAGAGCCGTGGGAGCTTGCAGTCTCGGTAGTTGGCGTGGTGCTTGGTGCTCTCGCTCTCATCTGGGTCGGGTCACGGGTGTACCGCGGGGCTCTGTTGAGAACCGGTAGCAGGGTGGGGCTGAGAGATGCCTGGCGGAGCGCTGGGGAGTAGCCCGCCGGTTCTCAGCTCTCAGTTCTCAGAGAGACACCGAGCGTTGCCATCTCCCACGTCTCAATGACAGCAAGCAGGCTGTCGGGTACCTCGTACATCGGTACATGGCCGGCATCTTCAAGCAGTGCAACCGTCCAATCAGGGCGCTCCCTCCCGACCCAGCGAGCGGCCTGCACATTGATGAGTCGATCCTCGATGCCGTGGAGGAGGATCGTTGGCTGAGTGACGCGGTGGATCAGTTTCGCATACCGACCCTTCGACGCAACATACGGCACGATCGAATTAGTAGCCTCCACCAACGCGGCGGTCGCCCACGGCTGCGTGCGACGCAGCACAGCGATCTCGGTTGCGTATTCCCACACTTCTGGATCCAGAGACTCGGGGTGAGCAGCCACGAACGTGAGTGCTTCGACAATGCTCTCCTCGACGGTGGTCTGACGGCGTTGGGCGTCGATGAGCCTCCCCCCAAGCCACGGGATTAGAGGGAGTGCCAACCGAGCAGCAGCGGGAAAGTTCAACGACTTCCAGGAGAACACCGGGGCTGCTGGGCTGATCAGCACGAGAGCGGTCACGCGATCCGGGTATCGGTCGGCGACAAGCATCGAGATGAGCCCACCCATCGAGTTGCCAATAAGTATTGCTTCACCCCCGAAGTGATCGACTACATCTTTGACTACTTCCACGTTGGTCTCGACGGTCGACCCGCCTTCAAGCGGGGCGGTGTATCCGAAGCCCGAGAGATCCGGGGCTATGGCGCGGTGCGTCTCAGCAAGCCTCGGCGCGAGCTGACTCCAGTTGTATGCTGATCCCTCAAGGCCGTGCACAAAGACAATGAGTGGCCCCTCTCCCCCAAAATCGAGGATACTCACCGGCCCGTCTGCGTCGATCGTGTAGCGTTCCATCCGACACTCAGGGTAGGC